>JALZFG010000208.1 GCA_030861645.1 Actinomycetota bacterium | reverse complement strand
AGCCTCTCCGAGATCGACCCGCTGCAGGTGATCCGCGAGGCGTTCCAGCTGATCTACTCGATGAACCTCCGCCTGCCGACGCGCTTCGTTCTCCTGGACAAGGTGATCGCGACGCTCGCCTCGGTCGGCGTCTAGCTCTACCCCGACTTCAACGTCTTCGAGGTCGCGAAGCCCTACGCCCGCGATCTCGTGCTCGGTCGCTACACGCCGCGGCGCGTGCTCGGGCGCGCCCGCAAGGAGTCGTGGCAGCTCGCCGGGATTGCGCGCGACCTGCCCTACCAGGTGAACGACTTCCTCGAGCAGATCCGCGACGGCCAGATCGAGGTCGGGTTCGTCCACAAGGGTCTCGACGAGTTCATGCGTAAGGTGGACGTGGCGGCGAACAGGATGGTGATCGCCCTCGTCGTCACCGGCGGCCTCATCGGCTCGAGCCTGATCGGCATCTTCGCCGACTCGGGGCCGCACTTTCTCGGGCTGCACGTGATCTCCGTGCTCGGCTTCGCGCTCTCGACGGTGCTGGGAGTCTGGTTGCTGGTCGGCGTGGTCCGTTCCGGGCGCCTCTAACCCACGCCCCTCTCCTCCGCATCAGCACTGGTCGCAGGAGCGAAGTCCCCTCCGGACCGCTGTAGATCGTTCGGCACAGAGTTGCCGGAAAGGACACCTGGGCCGCCCGCGAGGCCGCTGGTACCGTCGGCCGCATGCCGACCGCCGTCCTCCTCGCCGAACCCGAGCCCGACACCCGCGGCTTCCTCGAGCGCCACCTGGCGGCGGACGGATTCGAGGTGCTCGGCGTCGACCAGGGTGACGAGGCGCTGGCGCTCGCGGAGCGGACGCGCCCCGATCTCGTGCTGCTCGACGCCACGCTGCCGGACGCGTGCGGCACGGAGCTGTGCCAGCGGTTGCGCGAGGGCGAGCCCGGTCGCGGCTGGGACCGCCGCGTTCCGGTGATCCTGCTCGGCGATTCGCAAGCGGACGCCGTCGACCGCGTCCGCGCCTTCGCCCGCGGCGCCGATGACTTCGTCGTGAAGCCCTTCGACTACGACGAGCTGCTCGCGCGCATGCGCGCGATCCTGCGGCGCGTTACTCCTGCTCTCGACGATCGCATCGAGCTCGGTGCGCTCACGATCGATCGGCTGGCGCGTCGCGTCACCGTCGACGGCGAACGGGTGGTGCTCCCCGGCAGGGAGTACGAGCTCCTGCTCAAGCTCGCGTCGGATCCCGAACGCGTCTTCACGAAGGAGGAGCTCCTGAAGGACGTGTGGGGCTTCCGCTCGCTCGGCCGCACGCGAACTCTCGACTCGCACGCCTCCCGACTGCGGCGCAAGCTCTCCCGAGACGGCCATGAGTACGTCGTGAACGAGTGGGGCGTCGGGTACCGGCTCCTGGGCGACTGAGCTCGCGGCGGCGTCCGCGCCGCCGGCTCGGATCGCGCGGCGAGATCGGCTTCCTTTGGCGCGCGTGGTCCTTCGTCCTCGCTCGTCCGGCGGCAGCATGCCGCGTGCGCCGCATGAAGACGTCGGCCGCGACGCGCCCCATGCGACGAGGAAAGCCGTCTGTAAGCGGCGCGCGAGCGCGCGGTCAGGAGTCTGTAAAAGCTCGTCCGCCCGCGGAGACAACCGCTGTCGCATTCCGTCCCATAGGTCGAGATCGAGCAACGGAGGGTTCATATGCCACCTCGCCGCCGACGCGCCGCGCGCGCCATCTTGCTGGCCGCCGCCGCCGTCCTCACAGCGATCGCCGCGCTCGCCGCAGCGACGCGGACGGCGCCTGCGACGGCGATCGCCGCTAGGGCCGCGGCGGCCGACCAGAAGCGCCCGAACATCATCGTGATCGAGACCGACGACCAGACGGACGACTCGCTGCGGCTCATGCCGAACGTCAACCGGCTGCTCGTTCGGCAGGGAGTTCGCTTCGACTCGAGCTTCGCGTCCTTCCCGCTCTGCTGTCCCTCGCGGGCGACCTTCCTCACGGGGCAGTACGCCCACAACCACGGCGTCATGGGGAACAGCCCGCCGCAGGGCGGCTACACGAAGCTCGACCACTCGAACACGCTCGCGGTCTGGCTCCAGCGCGCCGGGTACCACACGGCGCACGTTGGCAAGTACCTCAACGGGTACGGCCAGCGGCGGACGCGGATGCAGATTCCGCCGGGCTGGAGCGAGTGGAACGGCGCGACGACGCTGCCGTACCTCGGCTTCACGCTGAACGAGAACGGTCAGCTGAAGACGTACCCCGCGAACCAGCAGAACTACCAGACGGACGTGCTCGGCCGGAAGGCGGTCGAGATCATCCGCCGTCAAGTGCCCTCCGCGAAGCCGCTGTTCATGTGGCTCGCCTTCTACGCGCCCCACGCGGGCGCCCCCGCGGACCCCGACGATCCCATTGTCGGCCGGAACCAGGGCCGAAATCGCCGCGGACGGAACGGCGGGGCGATGCGCGGGCCGTCTCCGGCCGAGCGCCACCGGAATGCGTTTGCGGGTCAGGCGCTCCCGCGGCCGCCCTCCTTCAACGAGGCGGACGTCTCCGACAAGCCGGGCGCGATCCGGAACCGCCCGCTGCTCTCGGCCGCGCAGATCGCGGGGATGACCGAGATGTACCAGCAGCGCCTCGAGTCGCTGCTCGCGGTGGACGAGGCGGTCGCCGGCGTCGTCGACGCGCTCAGGGCGAGCGACGAGCTCGACAACACCCTGATTGTGTTCACGTCGGACAACGGCTTCATGCACGGCGAGCACCGGATTCCCTCCGGCAAGACCGTCGCCTACGAGCCCTCCGCGCGCGTACCGCTCGTCCTCCGCGGGCCCGGCGTCGACCGGGGTCGTCACGTCGCCGACCTCGTCGCGAACATCGACCTCACGCCGACGATCCTCGACGCTGCGAACGCGAAGGCGAGTCGGCGGATCGACGGCCGCTCGCTCCTGCCGCTCACCCGCGACCGGCTTGCGGACTACGGGCGTGACCTGCTGCTCGAGACCGCGGCCTACAGCGCGATCCGGACCGACCGGTTCAAGTACGTCGAGTACGGGACCGGCGAGCGCGAGCTCTACGACCTCGCGGCCGATCCCTACGAGCTCGTGAGCCGCCACGACGACCCGGCGCTCG
>JALZFG010000185.1 GCA_030861645.1 Actinomycetota bacterium | reverse complement strand
CCCCCCCCCACGGACCCCTCCCACTGAGGGTCGGCGCCGGCGGCGAAGTGTGCAGCACGTGCCTCCGTACTGGCCGAGTGCTTCGTCGACGTTGTCGTACGCCTTCTCGACGACCATCACAAGCGCGCCGGCCTGCCCGGCTGGACAACGTCCTACACGCGCGGTCTGCTCGTCGTCGTAGCCGATGAGGATCAGGTCGCTCAGCGGCCTCCTGTCTCGGGGACCGCACGCCCCTCAACCACGTTCGCGGCCGGCGCCGCTGATGCCCGCGTCCGACGCCGACCGACGACGCGTGCGCGCGACGCGTGCGCGTGCGCATGTCCGTGATCGAGCGGATGTCCGACGAGGGTCACCTGGACCCGCTTCCGCCGCCTCGTGAGTTATAAGGTGAGCTCGGCTCGCTCGTCTTCGTGGAGGACCTGATGCACCGCCCGCTCGTCGCATTGCTTTCAGCCCTCGCCCTCGTCGTCGCGGTCGCCGCGTGCGGCGGTGATAATGGAGGCGGGGGGCAAAACGGCGCCGGCGGAAACGGCGGGAAGCCGTTCAAGGTCGGCTTCATCTACATCGGGCCGCCGGGGGACGCCGGCTGGACGTTCCAGCACGACCAGGCGCGCAAGTACGTCGAGCGAAACGTCGAGGGGGTCAAGACGACCGCGCTCGACAGCGTGCCGGAAGCGAACTCGGGCGCAGCGATGGATCAGCTGATCGCCCAGGGAAACAGGATGATCTTCGCCACGAGCTTCGGCTACGGCGAGACGGTAATCCGGAAGGCGAAGCAGCACCCGGACGTCCTCTTCGAGCACGCGACCGGGCTCCAGCGCGCGAAGAACGTCTCGACCTACTTCGTCCAGCACTGGCAGCCGTCGTACCTGCTCGGCGTCATCGCCGGGCACATGACGAAGACGAAGACGCTCGGCTACGTCGGCTCGTTCCCGATCCCCGAGGTGATCCGCGACGTCAACGCCTTCACGCTCGGCGCCCGCAGCGTCGACCCGGCAATCCGGGTGAGGGTGCTCTTGATCAACACGTGGTTCGACCCGCCGAAGGAGAAGCAGGCGGCCGCTTCGCTCATGGACGCGGGCGCGGACGTCCTCTTCGGAATCGAGGACAGTCCCTCGGTCCTGCAGGCCGCGGCCGCAAGGGGGAAGTACGCCGCGACGTGGAACTCGGATATGAGCCGCTTCGGCCCCAAGGCGTTCCTCTCGGCGGTTGTCCTCAGCTGGGGCAAGCACTACGCCAAGCGTGTCGAGCAGGCGATGAACGGAACCTGGAAGTCCGAGGACTACTGGGGGACGCTCGCCGACGGGAGCGTCGAGCTCGCCCCGTACGGGAAGTCCGTTCCCGAGGACGTACGGGCGGAGGTCAACAAGGAGCTCGAGGGTTTCAAGGACGGGAGCTTCAACCCCTTCGTAGGCCCAATCAGGGACCAGGCCGGGAAGGTGCGGTTCGAAAAGGGGCGCAAGATGAGGTTCGGGGACTTCGTGGGCTGGGACTGGTTCGTCGAGGGCGTCCAGGGCAAGCTGCCCGGCTAGCCCGGAGGGAGGAGCGATGACGTACGAGGAGTACCTGCGGCGCGTTCCCAAGGTCGAGCTCCACTGCCACTTCGAGGGGACGGTCCGTCCGCAGACCTTCGCCGACCTGGCGCGAAAGCACGACGTCGAGCTCCCGACGCAGGAGGTGGACAGGCTCTACGACTACGACTCCATCTACGAGTTCCTGAAGATCTTCGGGATGGTGTCGTCGACGCTGCGCGACCAGGATGACTTCGCGCGCACCGCCTACGAGTCGATCGAGGATGGCGTCAAGCTCGGGAACCTCAAGTACCGCGAGATGTTCTTCAACCCGACGCTGCACACGCGCCGCGGCGTTCCGTACGCGACGGTCGTCGACGGCCTCATCGACGGGATCCGAGCGGCGGAGAGCGACTTCGGCGTCACGTGCCGCCTGATCGCCGACGTCTACCGGCAGGACCCGGCGGAGATGGCGAGCGACATGGTCCGCGACATGCTCGACCACCGGCGCGACGAGCTCATCGGGCTCGGGATGGACGGCGCCGAGGCGCCCGACCCGCCCGAGAAGTTCACGGAGGCATACCGGCTGGCGGGCGAGGGCGGCCTGCGGCTGACCGCGCATGCCTGCGAGGACGCGCCGGCGAAGAACATCACGACGTGCCTCGACGTGCTCGGCTGCGAGCGCATCGACCACGGCTACCACGTCCTCGGCGACGAGAAGGTCGTTCAGCGCTGCCGCGACGAGAACATCATGTTCACGGTCTGCCCGACGGCCACGGCCGTTTGCTACTTCGACGCGAACGACCTGACGACGCACCCGATCCGCCGAATGGCCGACGAGGGCCTGAGGATCATGATCAACTCGGACGACCCGCCGATGTTCCACACCGACATCGGCAAGGAGTACGTCGGCATGGTGCAGGCCGCCGGGTGGGCCCCCGAGAAGGTGCGCGAGTTCGTCCTGAACGGCGTCGACGGCTCCTGGATGAGCGACGACGAGAAGCGGCAAATGCGCCGCGAGTTCGAGCGCGAGCTCGACGAGCTCGACGCCCAGCTCGAGCGGTAGCCGCTTCGCAGCAAGGCGAGCGGAAGGCTCTCGTGGCGCGTTTCGCACCGCATGCAACGCGCTGCGCGAACCACCGGGACTGAGGTCAGCCCTCGCGGAAGTAGGGGACGCCAAGGGCGTCGGGCGCGCCGAGTCGCTTGCGCGCACCGAGCGCGGTCACGGCTATCAGGACGAGTATCGTCGCGACGTACGGGATCATCCCGAGCAGGGTCGAGGGGATATCGACGCCGATGATCTGCGCGCGGAACCCGAGCACGTCGAGGGCACCGAAGAAGTAGGCCCCGGCGAGCGCGCGCAGCGGATCCCACGTCGCGAAGATGACGAGGGCGAGAGCGATCCAGCCGCGCCCCGCGGTCATCCCCTCGTTCCAGCCGGGCGCCTCGGCGAGCGAGAGCGAGGCGCCGGCGAGGCCGGCGAGCGCGCCGCCGAAGAGGACGGCGCCGTAGCGGTAGACGGTGACCGAGACGCCCATCGCATCCGCGGCCGCCGGGTTCTCGCCGACCGCGCGGAGATGGAGGCCGAGCCGCGTGTAGCGCAGCACCATCCAGACGGTGGGCGCGACGAGAAAGCCGGCGTAGACGAGCGCGTGGTGCCGGAAGAAGATTTCGCCGATGCCGGGAATCGACCCCAGAACGGGCAGTCGCTCGTCCTCGAAGCTGTCGCGCGCCGGGACGCCGACGACCGAGCGGCCGAGAATCGCGGCCAGGCCCGTCCCCGCAATCGTGAGCCCGAGCCCCGAGATGATCTGGTTCGCCCTCATCGTCACGGCGAAGAAGGCGTGGACGCTTGCCGCGGCCGCGCCGGCGGCCAGCGCGGCGAGGACGCCCGTGAAGGCCGAGCCCGTCTCGTTCATCGCGAGGAACCCGAGCACAGCGCCGAGGAGCATGAGCCCCTCGAGGCCGAGGTTGATCACGCCCGCCCGCTCGGCGACCACCTCCCCGACCGCGGCGAAGACGAGGGGAGTGCCAGCCGCGACGGCGGCGGTGAGGAGTGTCGTCAGGGTATCGACGGCTCCTCCTTCTCGACCGCTGCCGCGGCGGCGTCCGAGCGCCGCAGCCGAAGCGGAAGCCAGGGGATCAGCCCGGAGCCGGCGAGCCGCGCGCCCGCGAGCGCGCAGAAGAGGATGATCCCCTGCAGCATGAGCACGAACGCCTGCGGTACGCCGAGCGTCTGGAGCGCGAAGCCGCCGACGACGAAGCCGCCGAAAAGGAACGCGGCGGCGAGCGTCGCGAGTACGTTCCCGCCCGCGAGCGCGGCGATCACGATCGCCATGTAGCCGTAGCCGGGGCTGATCCCCTGCTGCAGGCGACCGAACGTCGTCGACACCTCGACCATCCCGGCAAGGCCGGCGAGAGAGCCGGCGACGAGCATGACGACGACGATGTTCTTCGCCGGCGACATCCCGGCGACGCGGGCGGCCCCGGGACTCGCGCCGATCATCCGCACCTCGAAGCCCCACGGCGAGCGCCGGAGCACGAAGAGGAGGATCGCGGCCGCGACGACGGGGAAGAACACCCCGACGTGCAGCTGGCTCGAGCCGAGGCGCGGCAGCGCCGCTCCGGTCGAGAAGAGGTCGCTGACCGGGAAGTTGAAGCTCTCTGAGCTGCGCCAGGGGCCGGTGACGAGGTACGCGACGGCGAGGATCGCGACGTAGTTGAGGAGGAGCGTCGTGATGATCTCGCTCACGCCCCAGAGCGCCCGCGGGAGCGCGGCGAGGAGCGCCAGCAGGGCGCCCGCCGCCATCGCGGCGAGGATCATGGTGGGCAGGAGCGCGGCCGCCGGCCAGCCCGGGGCCGAGAGGGCGGCGAACGTCGCCCCGATCGCGCCCGCGTGGAACTGACCCTCGGCGCCGATGTTCCAGAGGCGCATGAGCAACGGGACGGCGACCGCGAGCCCGCAAAGCGCGAGCGGGATCGCCTTGAGGACGGTCTGCGTGAGCGCGAAGTCGCTCCCGAAGGCACCGCGGAGGAGCGCGTCGAGCGCGTCGAACGGCGACGTCCCGACGATCGCGAGGAGCGCGACCGAGACGACGACGCCGACCGCGACGGCGAGCAGCTGGACGACGAGTGAGCGCGCCGCGCCGACGAACCCGATCACGCCGCGCGCCCCGCCATGAGGAGGCCGATGCGCTCCTCGCTCGCCTCCCGCGCGCGGAAGACGCCGTTGATCGCCCCCTCGTACAGCACCGCGATCCGGTCGGAGATCTCGAGCAGCTCGTCGAGATCCTCCCCGATGACGAGCACCGCGTGGCCGCGCGCCCGCTGCTCGAGGAGCAGCCCGCGGATGAAGTCGGCGGCGCCGACGTCGAG
>JALZFG010000181.1 GCA_030861645.1 Actinomycetota bacterium | reverse complement strand
CAGAGGAACGCCCCGCGAAGGTTGACCGCCAGCACCTTGTCGAAGTCCTCCGCCGAGAGCTCGTGCGAGGGCCGCGAGATCTGGATTCCCGCGTTGTTCACGAGCACGTCGATCCCGCCGAGCTTGTCAACGGTCTCCTCGAACATCGCGACGACCTCCTCCTCCACGGAGACGTCGCCCCGGACGATCACGTCGCGCACGCCCATCTGCTGCACCTTGTTGGCGCAGGTCTGCACGTGCTGCTCGGTCTCGGCGGCCTCCTCGGGGTCGCGGCGATAGTTGATGGCCACGTTCGAGCCGAACTCGGCGAAGCGGACAGCGATCGCCTGGCCAATTCCGGAGGTTCCGCCGGTCACGAGGACGTTCTTCCCCTTCAGTCCTCGCATGGTCGCCCGCTCGGTCTCGGGGGCGGTCACGGTCATCTCTTCCTCCTCAATCGCGGGGTCGTCACGGTCGAGCAGTCCTGTCTCGGCACGAGGTCGGCTGTTACAGAGACGGCGGATGCGACGATCGGCGACCCGACGTCCGTCTCGCGCGTCCGCGGCGTCCCGGCGGCCGGAGCTGCGGGACCGCTACACCGCGTTTACGCGGGGGCCGCCACCCGCGTACAACCGGATCTCGACCTCCGAACCCCGCCCGACGAGCACGCGCTCGACCAGCGCGGACGGAAAGAGGCCGTGCTCCACCACCCCCGGCGTGCTGGAGAGGTTGGCGGCGAGCGCGGCGGGATCCTCGATCGGACCGCGGAAGTCAGCGATCACGCCGCCGTCCGGGCTTCGCGGGACGTCGCGCAGCTCGACGGGAGCGAGCGTGCGCAGCGTCGCGGCGAGCCCGAACGCGAGCAGTTCGAGCGGCACCGGCGGCCGCAGCGCCTCGACGACCTTGGTCGAATCCACGACCACCACGAAGCGGTCTGCGGCGGCGGCAACGATCTTCTCCCGCGTATGCGCCGCGCCTCCGCCCTTGACGAGCCAGCCGTCCGGCGAGACCTGGTCGGCGCCGTCGATCGCCAGGTCGAGCCGGTCGAGCTCGTCGAAGGGCTCGACGGGAATCCCGAGCTCGCGCGCTGCCATCTCGGTCCGCAGTGACGTCGAGACGCAGCGAATCGACAACCGGCGCGCGGCGAGCGCGGGCAAGAGGTGGGCAACGGTCGAGCCCGTTCCGAGCCCCACGGCCATCCCATCCTCGACGAGCAGAGCCGCGGCCTCGGCGGCCGCTCGCTTCCCGCGGTCGACGTCGGTCTCGCTCATCGTCATCGAGGTTCTATCGCCTCACGGCTCGGATCGAGCCGTCGTCCACCTCCCTCCGTCCCTTACCGATCGCGGCCGTTACCGTCTCAGCGACGAGAACCCCGACCGGAGGGAGGAGTATGAGCACCACGATGCAGACCGCAGTCGGCCGCTTCGTCTGGCACGACCACAACTCCGGCGATCCGGACCGGGCGCGGGCGTTCTATGGCGAGCTGCTCGGCTGGGAGATCGAGGTGTGGAAGCCGGGCGAGTTCGACTACCCGATGATCAACGCGAACGGTCAGCAGCACGGCGGCTTCGGCACCGCTCAGGGCGGCGCGCCGCCGCACTGGCTGGGCCACGTGGTCGTCGACGACGCCGACACGGCAGGCGAGCGCGCGCGCGGCGCGGGCGGCGCCGTCCTCGCGGGTCCGATGGAGATCCCGGAGGTCGGCAGGATGATCGTCGTCCGAGATCCCCAGGGAGCCGTGCTTTCCGCCTTCCAGCCCGCCGGTGATGCCCCGGTGTCCGAGGGCGTCTTCGTCTGGGACGAGCTGATAACGAGCGACGTCGAGGGCGCGACGCGCTTCTATCGTGAGCTCTTCGGGTGGAACAGTCGGGAGGTCGAGATGGGCGGGAGCGGCCCCTACACGCTCTTCCGGATCGGAGAGACGGACCTCGCCGGCTGCATCTCGAACGAGGTCACGCAGGCGCCGCCGCACTGGTACCCCTACCTCGCGACGCCGGACGTCGACGCCTCGACGTCGAAGGCAAAGGAGCTCGGCGCCTCGGCCTACCTCGAGCCAACGGAGATCGAGAACGTCGGCCGGTTCGCCGTACTCGGCGATCCGACGGGTGCGACCTTCGGGCTCTTCCAAGTCCCGGCGTCCTAGCTTCCGCCGAG
>JALZFG010000177.1 GCA_030861645.1 Actinomycetota bacterium | reverse complement strand
GCAACGAGGAGGCGGCCGCGCTCCACGAGACCGGAGCGGACGCCGCGCTGAACCGACTCGACGAGCTCGCGATCCTCGCGCCCGACCTGATCGTCGAAGTCCATGAGCTCGCGCGACCACTCCTCGTCCACGCCCTCCGAGAAGAAGTAGTCGAAGAAGCCGCGCGTTCGCTCGGGCCGCACGGGAAGCGCCGGCCCGAGGGACAGGTTGGGCCGCCCCGGGAAGACGTTGACGCGGAGGTTCGGCCAGAGAAAGACGAACCGGCCCTCGCGGATCTCGCCGCTCGCGTCGTACGGGGCCGCGGAGACGGGCAGTACCGGTGCGATCTGTTCCGAGAACCACTCGCCCGCCTGGAGCTCGTACGCATCAGGGTCGACGTTCAAGACCGACGTGAGGTCCGGGTGAGCGATGGGGCAGTGGTAGCACTCGAGGTAGTTCTCGAGCACCAGCTTCCAGTTGGCCTCGAGCTCGTACTCGAGGCGCGTGCGAAAGCGGAGCGACGAGACGTCGATCCCACCTTCCTCGAGGCGCTGCGGCACGTCGCCGAGGACGGCGGCGAGCGGTGGCGCCGCGAGATCCGGGTTCACGAAGAGAAACGGCCCCCACGCGGCGACCTGGACCGGGACGAGCCCGAGCGACGAGGCGTCGAACGCCGCCTCGCGCTCCGACCGCGGAGCGACGCTGAGCGATCCGTCGAGGCGGTACGTCCACGCGTGGTAGCGGCACTGAAGCGTGCGGCGGTTGCCGGTGCCGTGCGCGACCTCCGAGCCGCGATGCCGGCAGACGTTGACGAACGCGCGAAGCCGGCTCTCCTCGTCGAGCAGGACGACGACGGGTACGTCGCCCGCCCGTGACGTGACGTAGTCGCCGGGGCGCTCGAGCTGCGCTCGCGGCCCGACGTACTGCCACGCGCGCTGGAAGATCCTCTCCTGCTCGCGACGGAGGACCTCGGGGTCGCTGTACCAGGCGAACGGGAGCGTGGCGACGCGGTCGCTCATTCCCCGCGATCTTGCCAGTAGCCTGTGCCGCGGTGGACTTCTCGCTCACGACCGAGCAGCGGGAGATCCAGTCGCTTGCGCGCGAGTTCGGGGAGGCCGAGATCCAGCCCCACGCGGCCGCGTGGGACCGCGAGCGCCGCTTCCCCCGCGACCTCTACAGGAAGCTCGCGGAGCTCGGCCTGATGGGCGTCTGCATCCCCGAGGAGTACGGCGGCGCGGGGGCCGACTTCATCTCGTACGTCCTCGTGCTCGAGGAGCTGTCGCGAGGCGACGCCGGCGTCGGCGTTACGGTCGCGGTCCACACGAGCGCCGCGACGTTGCCGATCCTCACCTTTGGCAGCGAGGAGCAGCGCGCCCGCTTCGTGCCACCGCTCGCCCGCGGCGACGTTCTCGGCGCGTTCGCGCTGACGGAGCCCGAGGCCGGTTCGGACGCGGCGTCGCTGCGGACGGCGGCCACGCCGAACGGCGACGGTTGGACCATCTCCGGGACGAAGCAATGGATCACGAATGGAAGCCATGCGGGGACGTTCATCCTCTTCGCCCGCACGGATCCGGGGCTGCCTGGCGCGCGCGGCGTGTCCGCGTTCGTCCTCGACGCCGACCACGTCCGCGTGACCCGCGAGGAGGAGAAGCTCGGGCTCAACTCCTCCTCGACCGTCGACCTCGTCCTGGAGGAGGAACGCGTCGACGCTGATCGCCTCCTCCACGAGCAGGGCAAGGGCTTCCGGGTTGCGATGGCGACGCTCGACGGCGGGCGAATCGGGATCGCCGCGCAGGCGCTCGGGATCGCGCAGGCGGCGTACGACGCAGCCCGCGCCTACGCTGCGGAGCGGCGCCAGTTCGGGAGGAGAATCGCGGATTTTCAGGCGATCCAGTGGAAGCTCGCCGACATGTCGACGGAGATCGACGCGGCGCGCCTGTTGACGTACCGCGCCGCCTGGCGAAAGCAGCAGGGTCTGCCGCACACCGAGGAGGGGGCGAAGGCGAAGCTCTTCGCGTCGGAGACGGCGCGGCGGCAGACGGCGGAGGCGATCCAGATCCTCGGCGGCTACGGCTACACGAAGGAATTCCCCGTCGAGCGCTACTACCGCGACGCGAAGATCACCGAGATCTACGAGGGAACGAGCGAGATCCAGCGGCTCGTCATCGCGCGCTCGCTCCTCGGGCTCGCGCAGCGAGCGCTCGCGCAGGGGTAGGTAGCGCCGTGCCGCGCTCCCGCGACGAGCCTGTCCGCCTGACCCGCATCTACACGCGCGCGGGCGACGCCGGCGAGACGAGCCTGGGGGACGGGACACGCGTGCCGAAGACACATCCTCGAGTCGCCGCCTACGGCGCCGTCGACGAGCTGAACGCCCTGCTCGGGCTCGTGCTCGCGGGGGATCCGCCCGCGCGGGTGCGCCCGCTGCTCGAGCGCGTCCAGAACGAGCTCTTCGACCTCGGCGCGGACCTCTCGGTGCCGCCGTCACCCGGCGGTCGCGAGCGCCTGCGCGTCGCTCGCTCGCAGGTGGAAGCACTCGAGCGTGCCTGCGACGACGTCAACGCCGATCTCGAGCCGTTACGGAGCTTCGTCCTCCCGGGCGGTACGGAGGCCGCCGCGCGGCTGCACCTCGCCCGGACGGTCTGCCGCCGGGCCGAGCGGTCGGTGCTCGCGATCGCTGAGGACGTCAACCCGCTCGTCCTCGCCTACCTGAACAGGCTCTCCGACCTCCTCTTCATCCTCGCCCGCGCCGCGAACCTCGACGAGGACGTGCCGGAGCCGCTCTGGAAGCCCGGGGCGTCGCGCTAGCGGGGGACGCCGGCGCAGGTGGAGCCACTCGAGGCCGTCGCGCTCGCCGCGTGGTGCTTCCTGGTCGCGCTCGCGGGCGGCCTCGTGGGTCTCGTGCTGGGGAACATCCGCCTCCCGGTCGTGATCGCGCTCGCCTCATCGCCGGCCGCCGCCGGCGGGGCAAACATCGCGATTTCGGGCGTCGCGGCGGCGACGGCGTCGATCACGCACGTCCGTGCGCGACGCGTCAACTGGCGCCTCTTCGCGTGGCTCGCTCCTCCCTCCGTCGCCGGCGCGGTCGCCGGCGGCTACGTCGCCGGCATCGTCCCCCGGACGGCGCTTCTGCTCGCTATCGCCAGCGTCCTCCTCTTCAGCGGCGTCCAGCTCTTCCGTGCGGATCGCCACGCTGCGCCGCGCGCGGGAGAGCGCGCGCCGAACGTCCGCGCGGCTGTGCTGTCCGGGTTTCTCATCGGACTCCTCGGTGGCTTCGTGGGACTCATCCTCGGCTCGCTGCGGTTGCCGGCTCTGCTCCGCCTCGTTGGGGAGGCGCCCGCGGGCGCCGTCGCGACGAACCTCCTCGTCGGGGTGTTTGTCGGCGCCGCAGGCCTCCTCGGGCACCTGCCCTCGGCCTCGCCCGACCCGGTCCTGCTCGTCGTCGGCGCCGGCGCGTCTGTCCCGGGCGCTCTCCTGGGCGCGCGCCTCACGGGCCGCTTGTCCGAGCCGCAGCTCGTCCGGGCGATCGGCGTCGTCCTCGTCGTCGCCGCGGTCGCGGCCGCGGTGCAGGCGTTCCTGTAGCGCGGCTGCTC
>JALZFG010000186.1 GCA_030861645.1 Actinomycetota bacterium | reverse complement strand
GCTCGAGCCCGAGCCGCGAGCGCAGGCGCTCGAGCGGGGGATCGAGCGGGTCGAGACACGACGCCGAGGCCCGGAAACGTCCGTGCCCGTCACGAGCGCCTCGGCGCTCCTCCAGGCGCGCGAGGTGGAAGAACGCCTCCGCTACCTCGTCCCCCCGGGGCCGCTCGCCGCGGTCGACCTGGTGCCACGCCTCGCGCGCGTACGGAAGGTCGGGGCCGAGGTGGACACCGTGCGCGCCGATGCTGTCGAGCACCCAACGGGCGCGGCGCTCGACGGCAGGCGGGATCACTCTCGGCCGAGCGCCGCGAGCGTAAAGCGCGCCGCGTGGACGACGCCCGGCTTCGGGTCGTCGAAGGCGAAGACAGGGTCGACGTAGGGCGGCTTCTGGAGCGCGAACCCCTGCCCGTGCATGATGCTGATCGCCCACCGCTTCCCGCTCGCGTCCGAGCGCGCCGGCCCCGAGCGCCGGCCGACGAGGTCGCGATAAGCGCTCCCGATCACGTCCGCGCCGCAGGCGCCCGAGAGGCTGTGCCACTGCCAGAGCCGCGGATTCACCTCGATCAGCTTCAGCTGCCCGTTCCGGGGATCGCGCTTCCACTCCACCTGGGCGATCCCGTGGAAGCCGAGCGCGCGCAGGAGCGCGATGCCCGAGTCGACGACCTCGTCGTCCCATAGCGCCTCCCCGACGCGGGCGCTGCCCATGTTCTCGCGCGTCTGCCGCAGCTTCCGGCCGCAGAAGCGCGCGAGCACCTCCCGGTCCGCCGCGATGTACGCTCCGAGCGTCCAGAGGTACTCGTCCCCGCCCGGGACAAACTCCTGCAGCATCGGCTCGTAGTCGGCCGTCAGCCGGTAGGCGCGCTCGAGCTCGTCGGATCCCGTGCAATAGAACGCCTGGCGCCGGTGGAGGCGCTTGAAGACGACGTTCTCGGACGGCTTCACGAGCACCGGATAGCCCACCTGCTCGACGGCCCCGCGCGCGTCTTCGATCGTGCGAGGGTGGAAGGTCGCCGGCGTCGCGAGCCCAAGCCGCTCCGCGGTCTCGAGCTGGTAGCGCTTGCTCTGCAGCGGCTGGAGCACGTCCCATCCGGGGAAGGGGTAGAGGAAGCGCTCGCCGAGCTCCGGCTTGTGCCGCGCGAGCGTGTTCAGGTGCTCGTCGTGCGTCGGGAAGATCGGGGCCGGCACACCGAGGACGTCCGCCAGGTCGACCAAGAAGGAGACGAAGCCGCGCTCGTCGGTGAGCGGATCCGGCGCGAGGACCGGAAGGCAGTAGCGGGAGCGGAAGCCGAGCGCCCAGGAGCGGTGGTCGAGCGCGATCACGGGGACGCCGGCGCGGCCCAAACAGCGGATCGCGGTCAGCCCGTTGACCCAGCCCACCTCGCAGACGACCGCCGGCGGGAGCTCGCGCCCGGCGACGAACGGGGCCACGGCGTCGAGCGGGTGCGGCTTGACGCGGAGGAACCGAGGCGTCGGCACGCGGCGCCGCTTCGAGGATGCGTCCTGCAAGGCGGTCACGCCTTCGATTCTAGGAGCCTCGCCGTCGGCGCGGCCGCAAGCCAGCGGGCCGCCTCGCGGTAGGTCCTCCCCCGCCCGCCGCGGAAAACGAGCGAGCGGAGGCGAAGGGCGGCGAGCAGGAGCAGGCGCGCACGCTCGGCCTCCTCGAGCCCGCGGTGCTTGGCCAGAAAGCGCAGGTGGCCGCGCAGCTGCTCGCGGTACATCGGGTCGAAGTCGCGCTTCCAGGTCGCGCCGCCGACGTGGAAGACCTCGGCTCCGGGAAAGAAGTAGACCTTCCAGCCGGCGGCGCGGAAGCGGTAGCACCAGTCGGTCTCCTCGCTGAAGATGAAGAAGCTCTCGTCGAGCGGCCCCACCTCGTCGACCGCCTCGCGGCGGACGAACATGCACGCTCCCATGACGAACTCCGCCTCTCGCACCTCGTCGTGCGAGAAGCCGCCCGCGTAGAACGCGTTCAGGGCGCGCGAGCGCGGAGCGAGCTTGCGCAGGAAGAAGTACTCGGTGGAGAGCCGCCAGAGGGTGGGGAACCCGCGAACGGAGCGCTGGAGCGACCCGTCGGGGTTCAGGAGCCGCGGGCCGACGAGCGCGGCGTCGCGGTGCGCCTCGGCGAAGGCGACCATGCGCTCGACGGCGTCGCCGACGACCCAGGCGTCGGAGTTCAGCAGCAAGAAGTAGCGGCCGGAGGCCGCGCGTATCCCGGCGTTCCAGCCCGCGGCGAGCCCCCGGTTCTCCTGCTCGATCAGCCGGGCGTGGCGGAAGCGCTCGCGCACGAGCGCGAGCGTCCCGTCCCTCGACCCGTGATCGACGACGATCGTCTCGTACCGTACGACGCTCGCGAGGCAGCGCTCGAGCCAGGGGAGCGCGTTGTAGGTGACGACGACGACCGAGACGTCGTGGCTCATCGCTTCCCTCCCGAGCGCAGCGACGGGACGGCCTTCTCGGCGGGGAGCTGTGGGCGCACTTTGCGGGGACTGAGGCTCTCCCAGGCGAGAATCGCGCCGCCTGGGAGCGCGGTCGCGATCGTCACGAGGAAGAAGAGGAAGCCCGCGGCGAACGCTTGCTCGGGTCCGACGGCGAGGTCGCCCAGGAAGCTGACGAAGAACGCCTCCCGCACCGCGAGCCCGTTGATCGTGAACGGGACGAGCATGACGAGGAAGAGGATCGGGCCCATGACGTAGTAGGGCCGGGGCGACAGGTCGACGCCGACCGCCTCGCCCGAAAGCCAGATCGCCAATACGCGGACAGCCTGAATCGCGATCGTGAGCACGAAGACGCCGAGCAGGAGGCGAGCGTGCGCGCGGTACGCGTGGATCCCCTCGTACACCGCCCGGGCGGGACGCTCGAGCAAGAGGCGGCGGAGCAGCGGGACGAAGCGGCGCAGGAGGGGGCGGACGCTCGTTGAGAACACGAGGACGGCAAGGACGACCGTCCCGGCCACGAAGGCGAGCTCCAGCCAGACGTAGGCGCCGACGTCGTAGCGCCCGACGGCGAGCGCAAACCCCACCGCGCCGAGAGCCAGCGTCGCCGCGCCTCCGAGCGCGCGCTCGAGCAAGACCGACCCCGCGATCGGCCCTCCCCGGCCGGGATGCCGGCGAGACGTCTCGAGGATGCGCACCGCGTCGCCGCCGAGCGCGGTCGGCAGGATCTGACCCGCTATGTAGGAGACGAAGTAGGCGCGCGTGAGCCACGCGAGGCGGTCGTGGATCGCGCGGGCGGACAGCAGCCGCTGCCAGCGCCACGCCATCGGGACGCTCGTCGCGACCATGATCGCGACGGCCGCGAGCAGGTAGCCGGGGTCGGCGCCGGCGAGGATTCGAAGGCTCTCGCGGAAATCGATCTTCCAGACGAGGTACGCCGTGCAGAGACCCGTCAGGACGAGCGTTCCGGTGACGCGGATCGCGCGCCTCACGCCGCCTCAGCTGCGTCGAGCCGTCCGACGACAGAAGTGCGCGGTCCCGCGCACGCCCCGCCTCCCGTGCGCTTCTCGCCTACGCACGAGCCTGGTCTGGAACACGATGGTGATACAGTCGCGCCTCGTCGCACGGCGGAAAGGAGATTTCGATGCGTTTCCTCATCATCGCTCAGCATCCGCCCGACCTGTGCCCCGCTTCGAACGGCACGATCCGGGCACTCGCGCGGGAGGGCGCGAAAGAGCTTCCCGCGCTGAGCGAGAAGCTGGGGGTCGAGGTCACGGCCACGTACGTGCCGATGACGAATCACATGGTCGTCGTTGCCGTTGAGGCCGACAACATGGACAAGGTGCGCGAGCTGGCGTTCCAGGGCAGGCTCAGCCAGTGGAACACGTGTGACATCCATGCGACCTCAACGTTCGAGGAGGCGCTCACTCGCGTGGAGGAGCTGCCGACGGTCTTCTAGCGCGGGGAGGGCAGCGCCTCTCCATGGACGCCTCCGGGGTTTGCGTGTGAG
>JALZFG010000159.1 GCA_030861645.1 Actinomycetota bacterium | reverse complement strand
CCCCCCCCCGAGCCCCCTCCTCCGTCGCGGCGACCCGCGCCGCGGGGCGGAGCGGGGCCAAGCCCGCCTCGGCGGGAACCCGAGGCCCCATGAGACCCTTCCTTTGACGACGATGAGCGCCGCTGGGGGCGGAGCCGGGGGAAGCCGGGCTCCGCCGCCACCCACGGGTTCGCGGGCCGCGAGGGTATCCTCACCACTGGTGTCTGATCGCATCCGAGTCGCGTGCGTCCAGATGACGAGCGGCGCGGACAAGGCGGCGAACCTCGAGCAGGCCGAGCGCCTCGTCGCGCGCGCCGCGTCGGCGGGAGCCGACCTCGTCGTCCTGCCCGAGAAGTGGAACGCGATCGGCAGCGCGGAGACGCTCGCCGCGGCAGCCGAGCCGCTCGTGGGCGGCGCCTCGATCGAAGCGATGACCGAGTGGGCACGCCGTCACTCGATCACGCTCGTCGGGGGTTCCATCACGGAGCGACGCGAGGGCCGCGAGAAGTTTTCGAACACGTGTGTCGTGCTCGACCCCGACGGGCGCGTCGCTGGCGTCTACCGGAAGATCCACCTCTTCGACGTCGAGGTCGGCGGACATGTCTACCGGGAGTCCGAGGCGGAGGAGGCAGGCGACGAGACGATCGTCGTCGAGGGAGAGGACTGGAACATCGGCCTCTCGATCTGCTACGACCTTCGCTTCCCGGAGCTGTACCGAGCCCTCGCGCTGACCGGCGCCGAGCTCGTGACTGTTCCCGCGCACTTCACGCTCTACACGGGGAAGGACCACTGGGACGTCCTCCTTCGCGCGCGGGCGATCGAGAACCAGTGCTTCGTCGCGGCGGCGGCCCAGTACGGTGAGACGCGGCCGGGACGGCCGAGCTACGGCCGCTCGCTGATCGCCGATCCTTGGGGCCTTGTCCTCGCGCAAGCGCCCGACGAGGAGACGGTGATCTCCGCGGAGCTCGACCGCTCACGGATGGAGAAGGTCCGGCGCACGCTTCCGTCGCTCCGAAGCCGCCGGCCGGAGGCGTATCGGTCGGCACACGCTCTCGCTTCCGGCGAGACGATCTAGCCCGCTTCGGCGATGGCGGTTGGTTCTCCACGGACGCCCGCGCGCGGAGGTCGTGAGGTCACGGCGGTGAGGGCCGTTCTCTTCGACGTCGATTTCACGCTCGTGCGCCCGGGGCCAGAGCTCGGCCCCGAGGGATACGTGCGGGTGGCCCGCCGTTACGGTCTCGAGCTGGACGCGGCGAGGTACGACGAGGCGCGCGCCCGCGCGCTCGAGACCCTCGTTCGCGACCCGGATCTCCGTCACGACGAGGAGATCTGGATCGCCTTCACCGAGCGCATCGTGCGCGGCATGGGCGGCAACTCGAACCGGGCCCGGCGGATCGCCGTCGAGGTCGAGACGGCGTGGGAGCGGTCGGAGAACTTCGACCTGTACGAGGACGCCCTGCCCGTGCTCGACGACCTCCGGCGTCATGGCCTCAAGCTCGGCCTCGTATCGAACGGCGCCCGCGACATCGACGAGTTCGTCGCCCACCACCGGCTGGACGTCGACGTCGCCGTCGCCTCACGCTCCCACGGCAAGGTCAAGCCTGACCCCACGATCTTCCGCGCCGCGCTCGAGCGCCTCCGCGTCGAGCCCGAGGAGACGGCGATGGTCGGCGACTCGATCGAGGACGACGTCGAGGGGGCGCGGGCGCTCGGGATCCGGGCGTTCCTGATCGACCGGGAGAACCGGTACCCGGACGTCGAGGAGCGGTTGAGCGACCTCTACGCGCTCCCCGCCGCGCTCGGCCTTGCTGAAGACGGCTAGGCGTTAGGCTCCGAGACCCAGCTCCCGGCGCCAAGCGGCCGTGTGCTCGCCGAGCCCGGGGGACGTCCTCTCGGCTCGCGTTCCGAATGCGGTCGCGGCCTCCTCGAGCGTCGCGACGGGGCCGACGGCGGCGTCCTCGTCTTGGAGCAGGTCGAGCCAGCTGGCGAGCGGCTTGGTGGCGAACGTCTCGGCGAGCGCGGCCGCGATCTCCTCCTGCGCCTCCGGCTCGTGCTGGCGCTCGACGAGCTCGCGGCGCCCGACCAGCTCGCAGAGGCGGCGAAAGAACTTCGGCTCGAGCGCGCCGACCGTGACGTAGCGTCCGTCGGCCGTCTCGTACATTCGATAGCAGGCGAGTCCGCCGGTCAGGAAGCGCGGGATCGGGTCGCCCGCGGCGCGGTGCGAGACGAAGCGGTGGCTGCCGTGCGTCATCGAGATCTCGATGCGGCGGCCGCGGGCGGTCCGTTCGCGCTCGAGCAGCGCAGCGAGGATCTCGGTCACCGCCGCCAGGGACCCGGCGCCGAGATCGGCGATCTGAATCGGAGGCAGTGCGGGAGCCGTATCCTCGAGCGCCCCCGCGTAGCCCAGGTAATTGAGGTCGTGCCCGGCGCGGAGGGCGAGGCGGCCCTCCGGCCCGAACCCCGTCAACGAGCAGTAGACGACTCGCTCCGACGCCGCCTCATAGCCGACGCCCAAGCGGTCGGCGACACCGGGGCGGAAGCCCTCCAGCACGACGTCCGCGCGGGCGCAGAGCGCGCGCCCGAACTCGGGCTCGGCCTTCAGGTCGCAGACGACGGACTCCTTCCCCGCGTTGATGGCCGCGTCCCATCCGGGGGCGAGCGTGCGCAGGGGATCGCCCTCCGGCGGTTCGAGGCGGACGACGCGAGCGCCGAGCCGAAGCAGCTCCCGGCTTGCGCACGGGCCGGGCAAGTAGCGCGTGAGGTCGACGACCAAGAGCCCCGAGAGTGGCGGCACCCCCTGACGCTACACTCGGCCCGGGTTGACCAACGTGCACGGCGGCTGGCAGCCGGGCCCGCGAGGGCTTGCTTGGCTGCTCGCGCTTGGCGCGTTCGGACTCGCCTTCTCGATCACCACCACGGCCGCGTACCTGCCGCCGCTGCTCGCGAAGTTCACGGACTCGACCGTGTTGATCGCTGCCGTCCTCGCCGCCGAGGGCATCTTCGCGATCGCGCTCCCGCTCGTCGTCGGCCCCTGGAGCGACACGTTCCACACGCCGCTCGGGCGCCGGCGGCCGTTCATGCTCGTCGCGCTGCCGCCGATGACGTTCTGTCTTCTGCTTGTCGCGTTCATGCCGAGCTTCTGGCTGACGGCGATGCTCGTCCTCGCCTTCTTCTTCGCGTACTACGTCTACGAGCCGCCCTACCGCGGCCTCTACCCCGACCTCATCCCGGTCTGGATGTACGGGCGGGCCCAGAGCGCGCAGCACCTGCTCCGCGGGGTCGCGCTCGGGGGCGCGCTCGTCGGCGGCGGGTTCCTCCTTCACGTTTGGGAGCCGTCACCGTTTCTGCTTGCGGCAGCCGTGACGACGGCGGCGTGCGGCGCTGCGATCGCGCTCGTCCCCGAGGTCGAGGGCCACGGCCGCGTCTTCCGGGGCGTACGGAGCTACCTCGCCACGAACTGGCGCCTCGTTCGCGAGGAGCCCCAGGTTCGCCGCTTCCTGATCGCAAATGCGGCGTGGGAGGGCAGCTTCGCGGCGGCTCGGACGTTCGTCGTCCTCTACATCACGCAAGGTCTCAACCAGCCGGCGACCGTCGCCGCTACCGTGCTGACGATCGTGGCCGCGGGCTACGTTGTCGCGGCGCTGGCGTCGGGCCCCCTCGGCGACCGGCTCGGACTCGCCCGCGTGATTACGCTCGCGTCGGTCGTCTACGGGGGCGGCTACGTCGCGGCCGGGCTCGCGCAGACGTGGCACGACTGGTACTACGTCGTCATCTTTCCGATTGCCGTCGCCGGCGGGACCGTGACAACGCTCGCGTGGGGCCTGCTGTTCAAGCTCATGCCCGCGAAGCACCGTGGCGCGATCGCCGGCATCGCGACGACGACGAAAGGGCTCGGCCTCCTGGTCGGGCCGCTCGCCGCCGGGGTCGCGATCGACGTCGGCTCGCCGTACCTCGAGGCGACGGACGGATACCAGGTGCTGTGGCCTCTCTGCGGTGTGCTGATCCTCGTCGCGATCCCGCTCGTCCGCACGCTGATCCGGATCGAGCCCACCGGCAAGGCCGAGCCGGAGCCCGTCCTCCCTTAGGCTTCTCTTCCTCCCGCTCTTCGGTGTTAACGGCCGCCGGCTGAGCTTTATGGTGGGATCGAGCCGACGCAGGCCTCGGCGTAACTCGCGGACTTCGCGCAGCAGCGCGTAAGCGTCGTGACGAACCCGCGCTCGCTCGGCGACAGCGGCCGGCCGGCGAGGCGCGCCAGCGAGAAGTCGCGGCG
>JALZFG010000135.1 GCA_030861645.1 Actinomycetota bacterium | reverse complement strand
CGAGCACGGCGCCCGCCAGGTCGTGGCCGCGCTCGCGGCGCTCGCCGCCAAGCCGGCGACGCGCATCCTCGTCGGTGACACGCGAACACGGAACACTCTGGTACGTGGATCGCACGACTTCCGCTGCCTCCCCGGTGCCCTGCTCGTCCAGGAGCGCGATGCGGGGATCGACGGGCGGGAGGGAATGGAGCTCGTCCGTGGGGAGCTCGACGAGGCGGGCTGGCAAGACGCGGTCTTCGCGTGGCGCGTCTGCAAGCACGTGAGCTCGAACGCGATCGTGATCGCGAAGAACCGCGCGGCAATCGGGATCGGCGCCGGGCAGCAGAGCCGCGTCGATGCCGTCCGCCTCGCGCTCGAGAAGGCGCGCGAGCGCGGCCACGACCTGGCGGGCGCCGTGCTCGCCTCGGACGGGTTCTTCCCCTTCGCGGACGGCCCGGCGCTCGCGCTCGAGGCCGGCGTCCGGGCGCTCGTCCAGCCGGGGGGCTCGAAGCGCGACGACGAGGTGATCGACGTCGCAAACAGCTCCGGTGCGGCGATGGTCTTCACCGGGCGCCGCCACTTCCGCCACTCGTGCTCACGCTGGCAAACGCCGGCATGATCGCTAGTACGCTTCGCGCGATGCCTCGGGAGTACCCGACGGTGCTCGATCTCGTCGGCTGGACGCCACTCGTGCGGCTCCAGCGAATCGTTCCGGAAGGGGCCGCGACCGTCGTCTGCAAGCTCGAGTACCTGAATCCCGGCGGCTCGGTCAAGGACCGGATCGGCATCAGGATGATCGAGACCGCGGAGCGCGAAGGGAGGCTGAAGCCGGGCGGGACGATCGTCGAGCCCACGTCGGGGAACACGGGCACGGGGCTCGCGATCGCCGCCGCGCTCAAGGGCTACCGCTGCATCTTCGTGATGCCCGACAAGATGAGCCAGGAGAAGATCTCGCTCCTGCGCGCCTACGGCGCCGAAGTCGTCATCTGCCCGTACGCGGTCGAGCCCGACTCGCCGGAGAGCTACTACTCGGTCTCCGACCGCCTCGCCGAGGAGATTCCGGGCGGGTACAAGCCCGATCAGTACACGAATCCCGGGAACCCGCAGGCGCACTACGAGACGACCGGCACCGAGATCTGGCAGCAGACGGGCGGCGAGATCGACGCACTCGTCATCGGCGTCGGCACGGGGGGCACAGTCAGCGGCTGCGGCCGCTACCTCAAGGAGCAGAAGCCCGAGGTGATCGTCGTCGGCGCCGATCCGGAGGGGTCGATCTACACCTCGGGCGCGGACGGGATGCACCCGTACTTGGTCGAGGGCGTGGGCGAGGATTTCTATCCGAAGACCTTCGATCGCTCGATCGTCGACCGCTGGGTCACGGTCTCCGACCGGGACTCCTTCGTGACCGCGAGACGGATGGCACGCGAGGAGGGACTGCTGATCGGCGGCTCGGGCGGGACGGCCGTGCACGCCTCGATCGAGGTCGCGAAGCAGCTCGGCGCCGGGAAGACCGTCGTCACGCTCGTCCCCGACGGCGGCCGCGCGTACCTATCGAAGTTCTACGACGACAACTACATGCTCGACCACGGGTTCCTGGAGCGCAAGGCGCCGACGCCGACCGTCGAGGAGGTGCTCGAGTCGAAGCGTCGCGAGGAACCGGAGCTCCCCGATCTCGTCACCATCGAGTCGCACCAGAAGATCGGGCGGGCGATCGAGCTGATGCAGGAGTACTCGATCTCGCAGCTTCCGGTCGTCCGCCACGCGCCTGCCGACTCGCTCGCGGACGTCGTCGGCTCGCTGCAGGAGCGCGGCCTCCTCGAACGCATCTTCCGCAACCCCGACACGCTGAACGAGGACGTCGCGGCGGCGATGCAGCCGCCGCTTCGCGTCGTCGACCTGACCGACTCGGTGGACGAGGTCTTCTCGGACCTGTCCGCCGGAAGCCCCGCGGTCGTCGTCGCCCAGAACGGCCGCCCCGCCGGCATGCTGACGCGCGCCGACCTGCTCGAGTACCTCGCGCACCAGCGCGGCAACTCCCGGCGTTAGCGCCCGAAGGTCGCAAGCGCAGCCCACGCCGACCGCCTCGGCGCGGCGCCGCACGAGCGCTGTTGCTCCGCCTCGGCTACACGAGCGGCAGATCCGCCGTCTCCCCGTCGTCGACGGCGTGGCCGCAGGTCGGGCA
>JALZFG010000125.1 GCA_030861645.1 Actinomycetota bacterium | reverse complement strand
GGGGCCGAGGAGTTCCTCGCGTCGTGGCTCGGCTCGCGCGCGCTTCCTCCCGAGGAGGTCACGGTCGAGGACGTTCGTCCGCGCCTGCAGGCGCGCCTGCGCCAGCGGCCCGCGATCGTCGCCGTCTCGGCGAAGACGGGCCGCGGTCTCGACCGCTTGCTCGATCGCATCGAGGAGCTCTTCGACAAGCACGCGCGCCGCGTCCAGACCTCCGAGCTCAACCGGTTCCTCGGCGAGCTGCGCGCCGAGCGCGAGCCGCCGTCGCGGAACGGCCGGAGGCTCAACCTCCTTTACGGGACCCAGATCCACGCGCGTCCACCGCGCTTTCGCGTGTTCGTGAACGACCCGGGGTTGATGACGCGCGACTACGGCTACTGGGTCGAGAACCGGTTGCGCGAACGCTTCGACCTCGCCGGCGTGCCGGTGTCGATCGACTTCGTCCGCCGCTCCTGACGACTCTCGGAGCAACCCGGCTGCCCGTGAGCCGGCTCGGCCTCGGCCTGGCCGCGCTCGGCCGGCCCGCGTACATCAACCTTGGTCGCGACAGCGACCTCGGCGAAGCGCGGAGCGTCGAGGCGCTGCGAGAGCGAACGCACCGCGTGCTCGATGCTGCGTACGGGGGCGGCCTCCGCTACTTCGACGTCGCCCGCTCCTACGGAGGGGCCGAGGAGTTCCTCGCGTCGTGGCTCGGCTCGCGCGCGCTTCCTCCCGAGGAGGTCACGGTCGGCTCGAAGTGGGGGTACGAGTACACGGGCGACTGGCGCGTCGACGCCGAACAGCACGAGGTGAAGGATCTGTCGGCCGCGACGTTCCGGCGACAGCTCGCCGAGAGCCGCGCGCTGCTCGGGTCGCACCTCGATCTCTACCAGATCCACTCGGCGACGATCGACAGCGGTGTCCTCGATGACCACGACGTGCTCGAGAGTCTCTCGGAGCTGCGCGCGACAGGCGTCGCCGTCGGGCTCACCGTCACCGGCACGGGTCAGCGAGCGACGGTCGAGCGCGCGCTCGAAGTCGAGATCTTCGACGCCGTCCAGGCGACCTGGAACCTGCACGAGCGCTCTGCGGAGGGCGCGCTCGCTCGAGCCCACGGCGCCGGGATGGGGGTGATCGTCAAGGAGGCACTCGCGAACGGCCGGCTGACGGCACGGGGCGGCAGCGAACTGCTGCTCGCGGCTTCGTCCGCAGCGGGTCTCCCGCCGGACGCGCTCGCGCTCGCCGCGGCGCTCGCGCAGCCGTGGGCGGACGTCGTGCTGAGCGGGGCGGCGACGGTCGACCAGCTCCGGAGCAACCTCGCCGCGCTCGAGCTCGACGAGGCCGCCGTCCAGGATCCCCGGCTCGCGCTGCTCCGCGAAGACCCCGAGGAGTACTGGTCGAAACGCTCCGCGCTTCCGTGGACGTGAGGATCGGCGGCTGAGGGAGCGCGCGCTCGCCTCCGGCTCGTCCTTCCGTCCGGCGGGCGAAGTACTTTGAAGGGTGAGGCTAGATGGACATCGGCGCGCCCGAGACCGAGCGGGAGATCGAGGTCGACCCGATCGAGGAGCCGGTGCCCTCGCCGCCTCCCGTCGAGCAGCCGGAGGAGGAGCCGGTTCCCGCGTGACGCGCTCGCTCGAGCCTCTCCTGGCCTGGCGGCTTTGGCACGTTCGCCGGCATCGTGGCGCGTACCGGCTCGAGTCGTTCACCAGGCACCACGTCACGTGGCCCGCCCGCGAGCCGCTCGTCGCCGCCTGCGCGAGCCACCGCGACGAGGCGCCGGCTCGCGGTCACGAGTGCGGCATCTACGCCTT
This sequence comes from Actinomycetota bacterium, assembly GCA_030861645.1. Classification (GTDB taxonomy): domain Bacteria; phylum Actinomycetota; class Thermoleophilia; order Gaiellales; family Gaiellaceae; genus JALZFG01. The sequence goes on along the minus strand of JALZFG010000125.1, from coordinate 2,175 downwards.
CTCGACGCGCGAGCAGGCGGAGGACCTGCTGCTGCGCTACGTCGGCGTTCCACAGCGCTACGCGCCGAGCGGCGCCGAGGCGCCGCCGCCGCGCCGCCGGCGGCCGATCGCGCTCGGGACCGTCTCGCTCTGGGGGCGTGTCTTCGTGCGGGAGCGCGGTTACCGCGCGCAATACGCGTACCCGTACGAGCTCTTCGTGATCGGCGGCGACGAGGGGATCGCGGACGAGCTCCGGCGCCTCTACGCCGTCGATACCTGCAGCGTGGAAGCGCCGCTCGCGAGCGCCTGACGGCCCGCGTCGCGCCCGTTTGACTTCCGGCCTCCGGTTCGATTTCGTACTGCGGCGCACCGGAGGCTCGGAAAGGAGGCGGGATGAGCATCTTCACAGCCGAGCTCATCGGCACAGGCGCTCTGATCTTGCTCGGCGACGGCGTGGTCGCGGCCGTCCTACTGGCGAGATCGAAGGCCGAGAACGCCGGCTGGATCGTGATCACGTTCGGGTGGGGCATGGCGGTCGCGATGGCGGTCTACGCCGTCGGCCGCTTCAGCGGCGCGCTCATCAACCCCGCCGTGACGCTCGGGTTCGCGAGCATCGACGTGATCTCGTGGGACGACGTGCCGCTCTACATCAGCGGGCAGTTCGCAGGCGCGTTCATCGGCGCGACCCTCGTGTACCTGGCATACCTCCCGCACTGGCGCTTGACGGACGACCCGGGATTGAAGCTGTCGGTCTTCTGCACCGGTCCCGCCGTCCGGAACTACGTGTCGAACTTCGTGACCGAGTTCATCGGGACGTTCGCGCTCGTCTTCGGCGTACTCGCGATCGTCGGCTACTTTGCGCCGAACCAGATCGGCGGCCCTGCGCCGGTACAGGTGGCGTTCGGCGCCGGCTTCACTCCGTTCCTCGTCGGGCTGCTCGTGCTCGCGATCGGGCTCTCGCTCGGAGGCCCCACCGGGTACGCGATCAACCCGGCCCGTGATCTCGGTCCACGGATCATGCACGCCGTTCTGCCGATTCCGGGGAAGGGGACCTCGGACTGGGAGTACGCGTGGATACCGGTGCTCGGGCCGATCGTAGGAGGGATCGTCGCCGCGCAGGTCTTCGACGCGATCTACCCCGGATAGCGACCGCCACTGCATGGGAAGGAGGAGCGGTGAAGAAGCTGATCAACCGACCCGAGGACGTCGTCAGGGAGGAGCTCCAGGGCATCGCCGCCGCCCATCCCGACCTCGTCAGGGTCAACGTCGACCCCAACTACATCGTTCGCGCCGACGCGCCCGTCGAGGGGAAGGTCGCAGTCGTCTCCGGCGGCGGCTCGGGGCACGAGCCGATGCACGGCGGGTTCGTGGGCCTGGGGATGCTGGACGCCGCCTGCCCAGGCGAGGTGTTCACGTCGCCCACCCCGGATCAGATGCTCGAGGCGACGAAAGCGGTCAACGGGGGCGCGGGTGTCCTCCACATCGTCAAGAACTACACCGGGGACGTCATGAACTTCGAGATGGCGGCCGACCTCGCCCGCAGCGAGGGGATCGAAGTCGAGGCCGTCGTGATCGACGACGACGTCGCCGTCCAGGACAGCCTCTACACCGCGGGGCGGCGCGGCGTCGGGACGACGGTCCTGGCGGAGAAGATCTGCGGCGCTGCGGCGGAGGAGCGACGCTCGCTCGAGCAGGTCGCCGAGCTGTGCCGCAGAGTGAACGAGAACGGCCGCAGCATGGGCATGGCCTTGACGGCGTGCACGGTTCCGGCCGCGGGCCAGCCGACGTTCGAGCTCGGGGACGACGAGATGGAGATCGGGATCGGGATCCACGGCGAGCCCGGTCGCGAGCGGCGCCCGCTCGCCCCCGCCGCCGAGATCACCAGCACCCTGACGACCGCCGTCGTCGACGACCTGCCCTACCGAGACGGTGACGAGGTGCTCGCCTTCGTGAACAGCATGGGCGGGACGCCGCTGATCGAGCTCTACATCGTGTACAACGAGCTGCAGAGACTGCTCGCGGAACGCGGCATCACGATCACGAGGAACCTGATCGGCCCCTACATCACCTCGCTCGAGATGGCCGGCTGCTCGATCACGCTGCTGCGGCTGGACGACGAGCTCACGCGCCTGTGGGACGCCCCCGTCGACACGCCCGGGCTGCGGTGGGGTGGCTGACGCCGGGATGGACCATGAC
>JALZFG010000114.1 GCA_030861645.1 Actinomycetota bacterium | reverse complement strand
GGCCCGACGAGGCCGAGCGCGTCGCTCGGGAGGTCGCAGCGGCCGGCGGGGCGAGCATCGCCGTCGAGGTGGACGTCAGCGATCGCCGTTCCGTGGAGACGATGACCGAGCGCGTCGTTTCCGAGCTCGGAGGGGTTGACATCCTGGTGAACAACGCCGCGATCTACCCGCGCCGCCCCTGGACGGAGATCGCCGAGGAGGAGTGGGACGAGGTGCTCGCGACGAACCTGAAGGCGTATTTTCTCTGCGCGCGCGCCGCCTTTCCGGAGTTGAAGGAGCGTGGGCACGGCCGCATCATCAACCTCGCGTCGATCACGTTCTTCGGCGGATGGGCGCTGCTCCTCGACTACGTGTCGTCCAAGGGAGGCGTCGTCGCCTTCACGCGCGCGCTCGCACGCGAGATCGGCCCGGACGGGATAACGGTGAACGCGATCTCGCCAGGCGCCTTCCCGACGGCCGCGGAGAGGATCCACCCGAACCCCGAGGAGTACAACCAATGGGTGCTCGATCAGCAGAGCGTCAAACGCCGGGGCCGGGCGGAAGACATCGGGAACCTCGTCGTCTTTCTCGCGAGCGACGGGGCCGCATTCATCACTGGACAGCTGATCGTGGTCGACGGCGGCTGGGTGATGCACTGATGCCCGAGCTCTTCGGCCGGACGTATTCGCGGGCGGACCTGCTGCGGCGGCTCGGACGGCTCGACCAGGTCGCCGGCGTGCGGCTCGTGACGCTCGCCGACGGCGTTGAGCGGGGCGTCCGCGCGCTCGAGTTTCGAACCGGCAGCGGCTTCTCTTTCGACGTCATCGTCGACCGCGCTTTCGACATCGGGCGCTGCGAGCTCGCCGGACGCGCACTCGCGTGGGTCTCACACGCCGGCTTTGCCGGCCCGTGGTTCTACGAACCGGAGGGGCTGGGCTTCTTACGAACCTTTGGGGGCGGCCTGCTCACGACGTGTGGCCTCGACCACACGCTGTTCACCGCCGAGGACACGGCCGAGCAGTACCACTACCCGCCGAAGCCGGCAGAGAGCTACGGCCTGCACGGGCGGATCTCAAACCGCCCCGCTCGCCTCGTCGGCTACGGCGAGCGCTGGCACGCGGACGAATGCGTGCTCTGGGCCGAAGGCGAGGTGCTCCAGGCTGCCGTCTTCGGGGAGCAGCTCCTCCTCCGCCGACGCATCGAGGCGCGCGTCGGAGAGTCGCGGCTTCAGGTGTGGGACGAGGTGGAGAACATCGGCTGGGACGCGACCCCGCACATGTACCTGTATCACGTCAACATTGGCTTTCCCGTTGTCGACGAGGGCTCCGAGCTCCTCGTTCCGGCAACGAGGGTCGAGGCACGCGGCAGCCACCCCATCGAGGGGTACCGGAGGCTCGCCGCGCCGATGCCCGGGTTCGTCGAGCAGGTCTTCGAGCACGAGCTCGCGACGGAGGCGGACGGGAGAGTCCCGGTCGGCGTCGTCAACCGTGACCTCCAGCTGGGTGTGTACGAGCTCTTCCGTCGCGATCAGCTACCGCATCACTTCGTCTGGCGGATGCTCGGGGAGGGCACCTACGTGACCGGCATCGAGCCGAGCACCAATCGGACGGCGGGGCGGGTGGACGCGCGCGCCCGTGGCGAGCTGATCGAGCTCGGGCCGGGCGAGACGCGCCGGTACGAGCTCGAGCTCGGCGCCCTCGACGGCGAGGAGCCGATCAACCGGTTCACGGCCCGTGTTGGCTCTGTCCTCGCGGGAGCTTCAGCGTGAACCTCCTCTCGTCACAGGCCGCCTCCTATTCCGTGGGCGTTTCCGCCAAGCGGACGGTGGCCTCATGTGGGCGATTCGATAGCGGCAGTGGGCGCCTCCTCGGGGACGATTCTCGACAACGCCGCGCCTCGCCTTGAGCCTTGACGTGCTGACCATCGGGCGCGTCAGCGTCGACCTCTACCCCGAGCAGGTCGGCGTGCCCCTCGCCGAGGTCCGGACCTTCAGGAAGATGCTCGGCGGAAGCCCGACGAACGTCGCGGTTGCGGCGGCGCGCTTCGGGCGCAGGGCGGGGGTGATCACGAAGGTCGGGCACGACCCGTTCGGCGAGTACGTCCGCCGGGCGCTCTCGGACTTCGGCGTCGACGCGTCGCGGGTTGGTGTCGAGCCGGGCCTGCGCACCCCGCTCGCCTTCTGCGAGATCTTTCCCCCCGATCGCTTTCCACTCCTCTTCTACCGCGACCCGAAAGCGCCAGACATGACGGTGAGGCCCGGCGACGTCGACCTGGACGAGGTCGCGCGCGTTCCGCTGTTCTGGACGACGGGAACGGGCCTCTCGGACGAGCCGAGCCGCCGAACGACGCTCGCCTGCCTACAGGTGCGGCCCGACTCGGGCATTACCGTTCACGACCTCGACTACCGGCCGATGTTCTGGTCGTCCCCGGAGGAGGCAGCCCGGCTGGCTCGGCAGGCGCTCGCGTCGGCGACCGTCGTCGTCGGCAACCTCGACGAGGTCCAGGTCGCGGTTGGCGTCCTGCCGGCGGCGGAGGCAGCGGCGGCGCTGCTCACGCTCGGTCCGAGCCTCGCCGTCGTCAAGCTCGGCGCCGACGGGGCGCTCGCGCGCACGCGCGAGGAGTGCGTGTCGGTACGGGGCATCGAGGTGGAAGTCCTCAACGGGCTGGGCGCTGGGGACGCATTCGGAGGCGCGCTCTGCCACGCTCTCCTCGCTGGCTGGGAGCTAAGGCGTGCGCTCTCGTTCGCGAACGCCGCGGGTGCCTTCGTCGCGAGCAGATTGGGCTGCGCCGACGACATGCCATCCCTCGAGGACGTCGAGGCACTCCGCGCGGCGTAACGAAGGGCCGCGTCCCGCGCTCGGTCGACTGGCCACCGCTCGGCAGCGCCGCTCGTGCACTGCAACGACCGCTTCGACCGCGAGCCGTCGAGCGCGACGAGCGCGTGCTCGTCGTCGAGCCCGGCTCGTTGACACTCAGCCGGTTCCCGAAACAGGAGCCAAACTCGGCAGCAACCGAGTGTCCCGCGACGAGCAAGGTGGCGGGGGAACCGGAGGGGCAACGGGGCTCGGCTCCCCCGCCTCGCCAGGGGACCTACAGCGAAATGATAGCCACGAGCAGGGGTTTTATCGACGGTTCCGCAACGGATCACCTGTCGGTAAAGCCCGCCTCATACCCTCGACGATTTCACGGACTCGACGTAGCCGCGCACGTCCGCGGCGGGCTCCGAGTACGCGTCGCCGAGGGTCGTCTCCATCCGCTCCATGTACTCCTCGGCCCACGTGGGGAAGTCGTAGTCGATCGCGCGGAGGAACTCGAGCGTTGCCGCGAA
>JALZFG010000095.1 GCA_030861645.1 Actinomycetota bacterium | reverse complement strand
TTAGGACAAGACTGACACGGCCGCAGCGATTTGCCGTCCGCGCCTCGCCCCCAGAATCCACTCGCACGAGGAAACCCTACGCCGGGCGAGGTTCGTCCCTCGGGAGTAGACGGAAAGCGACGTGGGGTCGTACGCTGGGCGTCGATGCACGACGCGTCGAAGGCGGAGCGGCGAGCCGCGCGTGAGCGTGTCTGGGCCTAGTACCAGGCCGAGCTCGGCAAGCTCGTCGACGACGTCGAGCAAGCGATCGCGCGCTACCGCGCCGGCGAGATCGACGTCCACGACGTCGACGAGGTCATCCACCGCTAGTCGAAGTCGGCGCGAGAGCTTTGGAAGTTCTGCTGGCGGGGAGGCGCGGGGTCTGGCGTCGTCTTCGTCGCACGGACGCTCGAGTGTGGGCAGCCGAAGCCGACGAGCTCGACTGGTTGGAGGAGGCAGAGAGGCGGCGCCGGCGCCGGTGATGCGCCTCCCTCGAGGGGAGATCCGGGACGCGGCGATGCACCGTCACGATCCGCGATCGCCTGGCGGGTGGCCGGTGCGAGCCCGCCGACTTCGCTCCGCGATTTGCCTCTCCCGCGCGAGAGCCCGTTCGGTGACGCTGTCTCGACCGCGATGTCGGCGATACGGGCGAGCTCGCCCTGGCGGTCGTCGTGTATGTAGAGGGTTCGCTCGCCGGCAGCCGCGGTCGCGATGATCAGGAGGTCGGACGCTTTCGCCGTCCGCCACTGTGAGCGGACAACGGCACGCAGCTCGCCGCAGCGCTCCGCGACGGGCTCGTCGACTGGGATCGGAGCGAACGTGGCGCGGACCGCGTCGACTGGGGACGTGGCCTACCAGACGTCGCCGTCGCGCCAGTCGCACGTGAGCTCGCCGGCCAGGGTCAGCGGGACGGACAGCGGGAGCACGAAGACGGATCCGTCGTCGTCCTCCGTTCGCGAGATCCCGGCGGGCGTCAGCGCCGCGGTCGGGCCGCGCCAGCGCTTCCACCCACGGACGACGTAGAAGTTGACGGCCTCCTTTGTGGCGCCGAGCGCGCCGAGCTCGTACGCGCCGCGGATCATCCGCTCGAGTGCTTCCATCATCGCGGCGCCATGCCCGCGTCTTCGCCGGTCCGCGCGCACGCCGACGCCCTCCACATAGCCCGTGCGCAGCGCGCGTCCACCGTGCAGCAGCCGACGCTGGATCACCGACGCGTGCCCGATGAGCTCGGCGCCCTCCCAAACGAGGGCGTGGACGCCGCCCAGTGCGTGCTCCCAGTCGGCGTCCGACATCTCTCCCTCGAACACCTCGTCGAGCATGGCTCGTGCTGCCTCGCCGGTCGCGGTGTCCAAGTCCGCGGTATGGACGGTACGAACCTCAGCCATGGAAACGATCCTCCTCGAGGAAAGAGCCGATCGTGTGCGATGGTGGGCTAGGCGGGCACCCCGGTTCGTCGGTTGCCGGGAAAGTCATCGTGGCCGACGTGCCCAACGCGCCCGGCGTCTGCCGGGCGCGAACGGGAGCCTTCCGGCCTGAGCCGTAATCGTGACGTCTGTGGTTCGCATCCATTTCTCCTCGCTCGGCGTCACGGTGACGGCGATTCGGATGCGGAGGCTGGATATGCCTCCCGCGCCCGGACGGGAAGCAGAAGCGCCGGCAAGAGCGCGGCGGCGACGATCGCGAGCGCGACCCAGAAGGTCGTGCCGAACGCATCGGCGAGCGAAGGCGCGATCTGCTGTCGTCTCTGCTCGCGGAGACTCGCGAGAGCCGCCAGGCCGCCGTCGAATCCGTGCACGTTGCTGGTGATCGTGTGCTGGAGGACGATCGCGAGCAGCGCGGTCCCCAGCGAGCCCGCGATGCGCTGGATCACGTTGATCATGGTGGTCGCGTGCGCCACCGCCTCGCGCGGCACGCTCTGGTAGGCGACCGCCATCGACGGGACGATCGTGCCGCCCAGGCCGAGGCCGATCACGAACAGCGCCACGGCGAGGACGACGTAGGACGTCGCCGCGCCGACCTGCGTGTATGCGGCCGTTCCAACCAGCGCGAGAGCGATCGCAACGGGAATCACCACGCGCGCACCAATCTCGTCGGTTAGGCGCCCGGCGATCGGCATCGCCAACGCTGCGCCGAGACCCTGTGGAGCGAGCAGCAGTCCCGTCGCGAGCGGGCTCTCGCCGCGGACGGTCTGGAAGTACAGCGGCAGCAGGATCAGCGCACCGAAGAGCGCGACGAGGACGACCCCGACGGCGATTCCCGTGAGCGCGCGCGCCCCGCCGAGCCCGCCAGCCGCGCCCGCCTCGGACACGCCGTAGACGAAGATCGCGATCCCAGCCGAGAGCAAGACGAGGCCGCTCAGGTCGAGGCGGCCGCCGTGCCTAGCCTGCGGCGCTGCGAGGAGCCGCCAGGCGAGCGCCACGGCGACGAGGCCGACCGGGAGGTTGACGAAGAAGATCCAGCGCCAGCTGACCTGGTCGATGATCGCACCGCCGATCACCGGGCCGAAGATCGGGGCGAGCAGCATCGGCACGCCGACGACACTCATGACGCGACCCAAGCGCTGCGGCCCCGCAGCCTGGGCGAGGATGGTCTGTCCGACGGGCATCAGCAGGCCGCCGCCAAGACCCTGGAGCACGCGGAAGACGATGAGCGCCTCAATCGACCAAGCCGCCCCCGCAAGCGCGGAGCCGGCCATGAACGTGAGCAGCGCGCCGATCCAGACGCGCTTCACGCCGAAGCGTTCCCCTGCCCAGGCAGTGAGCGGGATCACGCTTGCGAAGGCGAGCAGGTACCCAGTCATCACCCACTGGACCGTTGAGATCGAGGTCTGGAAGTCGCGCCCGAGCGTGGGAACCGCGACGTTGACGATCGTCGCGTCGAGGATCGCCATGATCGTGCCGACGACGACCACGGCGCCCACTATCAGGATCTCGCGGTCGAGGCCGACATGAGGGCGCTCGCCTCCCGTGAGGGCCGTTGCCTGTGCTTCTTTGCTCATCGCCCACCCTCCTTGTTGGAGCCGGATCATTTTTAAGGTAGCTATAAATATATTCCGACCGCAAGTGCGCGGTAAACTCGCCTCGTGAGCACCGAGCCAGGCCTGCGGGAGCGCAAGAAGCAGCGGACGCGGCAGCTGATCGCCGAGGCGGCGCGCGCGCTCTTCGGGGAGCGTGGCTTCGACGCTGTCACGGTCGCGGAGGTCGCGCGCGCCGCCGACGTCTCAGAGGGGACAGTCTTCAACTACTTCCCGACGAAGGAAGAGCTCTTCTACAGCGGCATGGAGGTGTTCGAGGCCGAGCTGGTGGAGGCGGTGCGAGCGCGCCCGGCTGGCGAGTCTGTCCTGCAGGCGTTCGAGCGCTTCGTGCTCGACGGGACACCGCGCCTCGCCGCCGAGGACGTCGCGGACGCGATCGCGGCGGCCGCCCGGATCGTCGGCGAGAGCCGCGCGCTGCAGGCGCGCGAGCGCGAGATCGTGGCTGAGTACACGCACGAACTCGCCGCACTCATCGCCGAAGAGACACGCGCCGGCGAGCACCGTGTCGAGCCCCTGACGGCCGCGAGCGCGCTGATGGGTGCCCAGCGAGCGCTCGTCGCCTACGTTCACGCCAGCGTGCGCGCAGGGACGCGCGGGCCGAAGCTCGCCGCGGACACGAGGAGAGAGGGCAAGCGCGCCTTCGCGCGGCTCGAGCGCGGCCTCGCCGACTACGCAGTCAAGAGAAGCTGAGCAACGCCAACGCCGTGCTCGTCGCTCTCGAACAGCGCTCCCTCGGCGCTCCGCTGCAGTTCATCCGATACCGTCGGTTGCACAGGAGACCGCGCCGCGGACTCATCGCCGGCGCCGCCGGCATCGCCCGCGAGCGAGTGCTCGGCGCGCGGTCATCGCTTCGGCTGCCAAAGCGCAAACGCACCCCCGGCGGGAGCGGCAAGGATGCTGCGCCAGCCGGCCGGCCCTTCGCGCAGCGGGAGCAGGAGCGTTGCTCCGAGCAGACGGGCTCGCTCGGCGGCCTCAGCGACGTCGACCACCTCGACGTAGGGCAGCCAGAAGGGGTAAACGGCGTCGTGCTCGGCGATTCCGCCCTCGATGCGATTGCCGAGCGCGAGCGACAGATAGTCGCCCCAGTCAGTCCGAATCGTCTCGGCGCGCCAGCCGAACAGCCGTGTGTAGAAGGCGCAAGCGCGCGGGACGTTCCCCGTGCGAAGTTCGAGGTGGACGACAGGATTTGGGGCGCGATGCGTCATCCCCTATCTCTTAGACAGCCGCGGCGCCGGCGAAGTCATCGCTCGACCCGCGATGAGTTCAGGGCGGCGTCTCCGGTCTAATCCCCTAGACGATGATCGCGGCGAGCCCGAAAATGACGGAGCGCGAGCTGCTGGAGGCGGCCTGCGCCGGCGACGAGGGAGCGTTCCGGCGCCTCGTCGAGCCGCACCGCGCAGCGCTGCACGCCCACTGCTACCGCATGCTCGGCTCGCTCCACGATTCCGAGGACGCCCTTCAAGATGCCTTGCTCCGCGCCTGGCGGGGGCTGTGTCGGTTCGACTGCCGAAGCGCACTTCGAAGCTGGCTCTACCGGATTACGACCAACGCCTGCCTCGACGCCCTCGCACGCCGGCCAAAGCGCGTGCTCCCGATCGACTACGGGGCTCCCACCGACGGTGACACGGACAAGCCCGGCCAGCGACGCGCGGACTCTCTTTGGGTGGAACCGTACCCCGACCAGATCGTCGGGCTCGAGGACGGTTACGCAGCCCCCGAGGCCCGCTACGAGCAGCGCGAGGCCGTCGAGCTCGCCTTCGTCGCCGCGCTCCAGCACCTCCCACCGCGACCGCGGGCGGTGCTCATCCTCCGCGAGGTGCTCGGTTTCTCGGCGAAGGAAGCCGCGGAGTCGCTCGGAACGACCGTCGCGGCGGTCAACAGCGCGCTGCAGCGCGCTCGCAAGGTCGTCGACGAACGGCTGCCCGAGCAGAGCCAGCAGGTGACGCTGCGCTCGCTCGGCGACGAGCGCGTGCGGGAGATCGTCGACCGGTTCATCGACGCGTTCGAATGCGGAGACGTCGAGGCGATCATCGCGTTGCTGACCGAGGACGCGACGTTTGCGATGCCGCCGTACTCCGAGTGGTATCGCGGCCGCGACGCGATCTCCGACTCGTGGCTGATGCCCGGCGGGCCGCCCGCGGCACTGCGCTACGTCCGGACGCGCGCGAATGGCCAACCGGCGCTCGGCACCTACGCATTCGACCGCGACCGGAACCGCTACCTCCCAATCGCCCTCGACGTCCTCACCCTGCGAGACGCGCAGATCGCCGACGTCACGGCGTTTCGAAGCTCCGACCTCTTTCCCCGCTTCGGCCTGCCCGACGAGCTCGCCGCTTAGCGTCCGCGATCGGACGGACTCGGCGAGATGCCGGCGCATCTCGGCCCTGAACGAGCCGGCGCTCGCCTACGCGGGTGAAGCCGAGTGACGCGTTCTTCTGCAGCTGGGCGCGCGGATCCCGTTCCTGCCGCGCTACGCCAAGGTAGGGAGCGGTCCGGGCTCTTTCACGAACAGGATCACGCTCGCCGCGATCAGCCAGATGGCGATCGCCGCCTGGGGGAAGAAGACGATCGAGAACAGCCCGATGATGCCGAGCACCACCCCGAGCCAGGCGGCCCACGCCGGCAGCCGCCGCGCGACGAGGGCCGCGAGCGAGGCGGCGACGATCATCGACGTCGCGCCGACGGCCCCGGCGGCGTGGATGACGTAGCCGGCGTCGCCCGCAGCGTGGATGACGTCGGGAAAGACGCGATCACGGAACGTGTCGTCGCTCATCGTCGCCACCGCCGTCCACACGCTGATCGCGACCGTCGTTGTGGCCGCGTAGACGATGCCGCCGATGAAGACGACCGAGGAGAGGAACCCCGCGCCGTAGGCGGCGACGACGTCGCGGAGGCGCGCCAGGAACCACAGGAAGCAGAGCACACCGAGCATCACGAGGATCCAGCCGATCGCGATCTTGGTCCGGTGCCCGCCGTCGCCGTAGTAGGCGACGAATTCCCCCGGCGGCGCGTCGGAATCAGGCGTCCCTCCGAACGCGAGGATCGCGCCGACGATGAACAGGACGACGTACGCGAGCCCTCCGAGCGAGGCCCAGCGCGCGAGCGGGCTGTAGCGCGGTTCCGAAACGGCAGTCATCGTGGCGCTCATCGATCCTCCTTGCAAGACGGCGGAGACGCCGCAGTATCTCTCGCCGAGCGGCTAGCGCGGCGGAGGAGCGCCAGGGGGCTCGGCTGGACCGCTGCCCACCAGCACGTGCTTTTTGGCGGAGAGTGGGCGACCAGCGCGAGCCGCGACGCGGGGAGCCGAACACGTCGCGCTCGTCGATCGAGCGGTCGGGAGAGAAGTCCATCGTTCGCGTCGGTCTGCGCGACTCGAGCGCGATCGCCGACTGCCGCTTCGCGGACTACCGTAAGACGCCGTCGCTGGCCTGGCGGGCGACGGAACGAAGCGTCGCCGCGTCCAACGCTTCGACGACGGCCTGCGGCGTCACTCCCCTTCGTCGATCGGCGCCACGTCGAAGCTGAACATCATCCCGCTCTCGTGGTGCTCTGCGATGTGGCAGTGCGCCATCCAGCGTCCAGGGTTCGTGACGTCCAACAGGATGTCCACCGTCTGCCCGGTCCGCACGAGCACCGTGTCCTTCCAGACCAGGTTGGGCTCGGCGGCGCCATCGCGGGCGAGGACGAGGAAGCGACCTGCGCCGTGGATATGGAAAGGGTGGTGCATCGGGTGGTCGGAGTCCATCTCATTGACGAGCCGGATCTTCACGCGGTCGCCGACGCGGAAGCGCCAGTCGATCGCCGCGTTCTCCGCACCCGTCGTCCGATCGACCAGCTTCCAGCGCATCGTCGTCGGCGTCGTCAGCCGGTTCACCTCGACCATGTCGTCTTCCCACTCGATGCCATCGCCCGCGTCGGGCCCGTGGCCTTCGCGATGCTCGTGATGCGCACGGCCTTTCAGGCCCGTCGTGTCGGCGTCGTGGCCGGCTCCCGCCTCGTGAACGAGTTCGCTTGACACCAACGCCATCCCGCACTTCGGGCAGCGGCCGCGCTCTTCGCTGACGACGTCCGGATGCATCGGGCACATGTACGTCGGGGCTGCCACGGATGGAGCCTCCGTCGCCAGCAGCTTCATCCCGCATCTCGGGCAGCGTCCCGGCTCCG
>JALZFG010000086.1 GCA_030861645.1 Actinomycetota bacterium | reverse complement strand
AAGCAGCGCGGCGCGCGCCTGCGCGCCGCGTCCGCGGCCGCGTGTCGCAGGCACTGGCGAACGAAGATCGGCCGTCGGGATCTCGTCCTCGTCGACCGCCCCGGACGCGGCTACGGCGACGACTACTCCCCCTGGCTCCTCGACGCTCCGGTCGGTGATTTCGTGACGGTGACGGGCGCGGCGGTCACCCAGGAGGGCGTTCTCGCTGCCTGATGACTGCCTCTTCTGCCGTCTCGTCCGCGAGGGCGACCACGTCCACGCGCGCGACGGCTTCGTGGCGATCCGCGACATCAACCCCCGCGCCGAGACGCATCTCCTCGTCATCCCGCAGCGGCACGTCCCGTCGTTTCGCGAGATCGGCGAGTTTCCCGCCGACGAGGCGAAGCGAATGCTCGAGTTCGTCGCCGACACCGCGCGCGCGTTGGGACTCGAGGACTACCGCGTCGTGGTCAACGTCGGCGAGGGGGGCGGCCAGACGATCTTCCACCTCCACTGGCACCTGCTGGGCGGCAGGGTAACCGGGGTGCCGGGGTGACCCTGATCGCGCGGATCGAGGGCGAGCTCAGGGATTCCATGCGCTCGGGGGACGCGCCGCGCCGCGACGCGCTGCGGCTGATCCTCAACTCGCTCCGCTCCGCGGAGAAGGAGCTGCAGCGGCCGCTGCAGGAGGCGGAGGAGCTTCAGGTGCTGCAGCGGGAGCGCAAGCGGCGACTGGAAGCGGCGGAGGCGTTCCGCGCCGGCGGGCGCGGCGAGCAGGCGGACGCGGAGGAGCGGGAGCTCGCGGTGCTCGAGGAGTTCATGCCGTCGCCGCTCTCGGAGGAGGAGCTCGAGGAGATCGTCGACGACGCGATCGCCGAGGTCGGGGCGACGTCGATGCGCGACTTCGGGCGCGTGATGGCGGATGTCATGCCGCAGGTGGCCGGCCGCGCCGACGGGTCGGTGGTCAGCCAGCTGGTGCGCGAGAAGCTCGCCTGACTCGCGCCGGTCGAAGTCCCCGCGCTGCCGCCTACGATGCGAGTGGAGCGCCTACACTGGTGCGGGTGCAAGAGGTCGTCTCGGTCTCCAACGACGTCGCGGCGGAGCTGGCGGGGATCGGCGACGGGGTCCTCGACTCACTGCGCGAGCGGCTTGACTGTCGGATGCTCCTGCGCGGCAATCGGCTGACGATCGAGGGCGACGACGAGCGCGTCACGGAGGCTCGCGCGGTCGTCGACGCGCTCGTCGAGCTGATTGCGGGCGGCCATGAGATCGGCCCGAGCACGATCGACGCGGTCGTCCGCGCCCTCGACCAGGCGGAGGACATCAGGGACGTGTTCGAGGACGTGGTCTGGCGGCACCGCGGCAAGAAGATCGCCCCCAAGACCGTCACCCAGAAGCGGTACGTCGACGCGATCCGCCAGCACATCGTGACGTTCGCGATCGGTCCCGCCGGTACCGGCAAGACGTACCTCGCGATGGCGCTCGCCGTCGCGGCGCTTGCCGACCGCCAGGTCGGACGCATCATCCTCACGCGCCCCGCGGTCGAAGCCGGGGAGCGGCTCGGCTTCCTCCCCGGGGACATGCTCGCGAAGGTCGATCCCTACCTGAGGCCGCTCTTCGACGCGCTGTACGACATGCTCGACCCAGACCGGCTGAACGCGTACATCGATCGCGGGACGATCGAGGTCGCCCCGCTCGCGTTCATGCGTGGCCGCACGCTGAACGACTCCTTCATCATCCTGGACGAGGCGCAGAACACGAGCCCGGAGCAGATGCAGATGTTCCTCACGCGGCTCGGGTTCGGATCCCGGATGGTCGTCACGGGCGACGTGACGCAGGTCGACCTGCCGCGCGAGCAGGCCTCGGGGCTGATCCACGTTCAGAGCATCCTCGCGACGGTCGAAGGCGTCGCGTTCGTCCGCTTCACGCACGAGGATGTCGTCCGTCACAAGCTGGTGCAGCGGATCGTCGAGGCGTACAAGCGGCACGCGGAGGAGACGGGGACGCAGCGGCGGCGCTAGGGGCTGGATGTCGATCGCCGTCGAGGTCGAGAACCGAAGCGGGGAGGAGGTCGACGCCGAGGCGGCGATCGAGCTCGCGCGCGCCGTCCTGCACGCGGAAGGCATCGCCGACGGCGAGGTCGGCATCGCGTTCGTCGGGCCGGAGGAGATGCGGCGTCTGAAGAGGGAGCACCTCGGAATCGACGAGGTCGCGGATGTCCTCGCCTTTCCGGTCGATGGGCGGGACGAGCTTCCAGACGGCCTCCCGCGGCAGCTCGGCGACGCGCTCCTCTGCCCGCAGGCGGCGCGAGGCGCGTGGCGAGCGCGGCTCGTCCACGCGCTGCTCCACCTGCTCGGGTACGAGCACGGGGCGGAGATGGAGGCGCAAGAGAGGCGGTATCGCCGGTGAGCATCCCGCGCCGTCGCGCACCCTCGCTCTTCGAGAGCTTCAACTTCGCGTTCGAGGGGATCATCCACGTCCTCCGGACCCAGCGGAACATGCGGATCCACTTCGCGGTCGCGGCCGCCGTGCTCGTGCTCGCCCTGGCAACGGGCGTGTCGAAGCTCGAGCTGATCGCGCTCATGCTCTCGATTGCGTTCGTGCTCATCGCCGAGATGATCAACAGCGCGATCGAAGGCGCAATCGACGTCGCGACGACGTCGTTCGACCCGATGGCGAAGCTCGCCAAGGACATCGCGGCCGGCGCCGTGCTCGTCGCGACGGTGAATGCCGTCGCCGTCGGCTACCTCGTCTTCTCGGGCCAGGTCGCCGATCGCAGCGCACGCCTGCTCGACAAGCTCGCGAATGCGCCCGCGAAGCTGACGCTGATCGCGCTTGCGCTCACGCTGTTCGTCGTGATCGCGATCAAGGCCTACACCGGCCGCGGAACGCCGCTGCGCGGCGGACTCCCGTCCGGCCACGCGGCGCTCGCGTTCGCCGGTTGGATGGCGGCGACGCTCGTGCTCGCCGACTCGCGGCACCAGTTCCTGATCTCGTTCCTGACGTTCGTGATGGCGGCGCTCGTCGCGCAGACGCGGATCGAGTCGGGATTCCACTCGGCGCTCGAGGTTCTCGTCGGCGGCGTCCTCGGGGCGACGGTGACCCTCGTCCTGTTCCAGGTGTTCTCGACGTGAATGACCGCGACCGAGAGCTGTACGAGCGGGCGCAGGCGGTTGCGCGACACGCCTACGCGCCGTACTCGAACTTCTTCGTCGGAGCGGCCGTGAGGATGCGGGACGGGCGGGTCGTCGAGGGCGTCAACGTCGAGAATGCCTCGTACTCCCTCGGTGTCTGCGCGGAGCGCTCGGCGCTGACGACGGTGGTGCGGGAGGGGTACCGGCCCGGTGACGTCGAGGCGCTCGCGGTCACCGCCTCGCCTTGCGGCGGCTGTCGCCAGTGGCTCGTCGAGTTCGGGATCGAGCGGATCGTGTACCGGAACAACGCGGGCGAGATCGTCGTCCGCACGCCCGCGGAGCTGCTCCCGGACACGTTCGAGCTTTGAGATCGGGGTTCGTCGGCGTCGCGGGGCGCCCCAACGTCGGCAAGTCCACCCTCGTGAACGCGATCTGCGCCGGGAAGGTGGCGATCGTCTCGAGCCGGCCGCAGACGACGAGGTACCGCGTCCGCGGCATCGTCACGGGCGATGACTTCCAGCTCGTGCTCGTCGACCTGCCGGGATTCCAGCGCCCGCGCGATCCGCTGACCGAGCGGATGCAGCGCACCGTCGAGGAGGCGCTCGACGACGTCGACGCCGTCCTGTTCGTGCTCGACGCGCGCGGCCGGATCGGCGCGGGCGACCGGTTCATCGCCGAGCGCGTGTTCGGACTCGGCGTACCGGTCGTGATCGCGCTGAACAAGGTCGACCGCCTGAAGCCGGCGCACATCGCCGAGCAGATGCAGGCTGCGGCGGGGCTCGGCGAGTTCCACGCCCTCCATCCCGTCAGCGCGAAGACCGGCGAGGGGGTGGGGGACCTGCGCGGCGAGCTCGTCGAGCTCTTGCCCGAGGGCCCCCTCTACTACCCGCGCGAGCAGCGCAGCGACCTTCCGCTCGACCTGCAGGTCGCCGAGATCGTGCGCGAGAAGGCGCTCGAGCTCGTGCGTGAGGAGGTGCCGCACGCCGTTACCGTCGAGGTCGAGGAGCTCGGGGAGCGCGTGGTGCGGGCGGCCGTGTACGTCGAGACGGAGTCGCAGAAGCAGATCGTCGTCGGCAGGGGCGGGCGGATCGTGAAGGAGATCGGAACGCGGGCGCGGCCCGAGATCGAGCTCCTGCTCGGCCACCCGGTCTTCCTCGAGCTCCGCGTCAAGGTGCGGCCGAAGTGGCGCCGCGACGAGGCGATGCTCGAGCGCTTGGGGATCTGACGCGGCGCGAGGCGCACTTCTGACACCAAAGCGCGACCCACGCGTATGCCGGTCGCCGATAGGATCAGCAGCGGGGAGGAGGATGGCGGCCCCGGCGCGGGTGAGTTACGTCGCGTGATGGCGGGGCGCGTAGTAGCGGGCGAGCCACGCGGACAGGCCGTCGAGCCCGGGGAAGAGGACGCGCTCGGTCACGTTCGCCTGGTCGAGCTTGTCCCGCACCTCCCACCTCAGCTCGGCGGGGACGACGATTCGCTCGCCGAGCTCGGGGCGCCTTTCCAGCCAGTGCCGGAGCTGTCCGTTCGCGCGCGACATCAGCGAGAAGAGCGCGTACTGGTTGACGATCCGATCGTCGAGCGCGGGAGGCTCGAAGAAGAGGACCGCCTCCTCGCGCGTGAGCTCGTCGAGCTCTTGGAGCGACGACGCAACCTCGTCGAGCATCTCGACGGTGAAGACGTTCGAGCCTTCCTCGACGAGTTGCCGCTTCAGCCGGTCGGGCAGCAGCGTGTGCGCCTTGACGTAGTTGACGCGCCAGACGACGGCGTCGCAGGCGAGCCGGTCGACGTTCGCCGTCGCGAAGTGGAGCGCGACGAGCGGCGAATGCGACCAGTCGAGCAGGCGCGTCGGCAGCCCGTGGTGCTTTCCGACCGTCAGCCAGTTCCAGACGGTGTCGTCGGGCACCGCCCGCCGGCGCGCGTAGCGTCGGAAGTTCCGCAGCAGGTGGTTCTCGAGCGCGGGGTAGTCGCCGCCGAGACGCGCGAGGCTCGTCACGAGATTGCTGGGCCCCTCGGCCTCGCCGCGATACGCGAAGTCCGAGCGGAACCGGCCGAGCTCCTCCTGCCACGACCCCTCGTAGAGGCGCTCGTGCAGCTCGCCCCAGCTCGAGACGCGGATCTCCTGCAAATCGGGAGGGAGGCTACACTGGCCCCGTGGCCCAGGCGCCCGCCCTTCCGGCGGGCTTCGAGCTCCCCCTCGAGCCCCGCCTCCCCCGTATCGGCTCGGTCGACCAGGTGGCGGTCGAGGAGCGCGCCGCGGCGCTCTCGCGCCGCTCGATCAAGCGCAGCGCGAAGCTGTTCGCGCTCGAGCTCGCCGTCCGCTGCATCGACCTGACGACGCTCGAGGGCGCAGACACGCCGGGCAAGGTGACGGCGCTCGCGACCAAGGCGATCCGTCCCGACCCGGCCGATCCCGCGGTCCCCTCGGTCGCGGCGATCTGCGTCTACCCGAACCTCGTTCCCAGCGCCGTCGCGCGCACGCGGGACACGAGCGTGAAGGTCGCCTCCGTCGCGACGGCCTTCCCGTCCGGCCAGTCACCCACAGAGATCAAGGTGGCGGAGGCGCGGACGGCGGTCGAGCTCGGGGCGGACGAGGTCGACATGGTGATCGACCGCGGCGCGCTCCTGTCGGGGCGGTACGCGAAGGTGTACGACGAAGTCGTGCGCGTGAAGGACGCGGTGGGCGACGCCCAGCTGAAGGTGATCCTCGAGACGGGTGAGCTCGGGACCTACGACAACGTCCGCCGGGCGTCGCTGCTCGCGATCGCGGCCGGGGCGGACTTCGTCAAGACCTCGACGGGCAAGGTCCAGCCCGCCGCCACGCTCCCCGTCGCGCTCGTGATGCTGGAGGCGATCCGCGACGTGTACGAGGAGACGGGGCGCAAGGTGGGGTTCAAGCCCGCCGGCGGAATCCGGCAGGCGAAGCAGGCGTGGCAGCATCTCGTGCTCGTGCACGAGACGCTCGGCCCCGAGTGGCTGACGCCGGATCTCTTCCGCCTCGGCGCCTCGACGCTTCTCAACGACGTCCTGATGCAGCTCCGGAAGGAGAAGACGGGGCGGTACCAAAGCGCGGACTACTTCACGATTGACTAGCGACACTGGCAACCCGAACAGTCCGATCGCGACCCAGAGCGGCGCGGGCGAAGACCGAAGGGAGGCGCGCCGGCGAGACTCGCATCCGCCCGCTCCGGTGGCGGGCGCCTGGGAGTACGCTCCCGCGCCCGAGGCGCGCGACGTCGTCTCCATCCGCGAGCGCTACGGGCTCTTCATCGGCGGCGAGTTCCTCGAGCCGCGCTCCGGCGAGTACTTCGAGACGGTCAACCCCGCAACGGAGGAACCGCTCGCCGAGGTCGGGTTCGCCGGAGTGGAGGATGTCGACCTCGCGGTGCTGGCGGCCCGGGCGGCGCTCGACGACGGCTGGTCGCAGCGCGGGCCGGCGGAGCGCGCGAAGTACCTCTTCCGAATCGCGCGGATCCTGCAGGAGCGGTCGCGCGAGTTCGCGGTGCTGGAGTCGCTCGATGGCGGCAAGCCGATCAAGGAGTCGCGCGACCTCGACCTGCCGCTCTCGGCGGCGCACTTCTTCTACTACGCGGGCTGGGCCGACAAGCTCGAGTACGCGTTCCCAAACCGTGATCCGAGGCCCGTCGGCGTCGCGGGCCAGATCATTCCCTGGAACTTCCCGCTGCTCATGCTCGCGTGGAAGGTGGCCCCAGCGCTCGCGACCGGGAACACGGTCGTGCTGAAGCCCGCGGAGACGACGCCGCTCTCGGCCCTCCTCTTCTGCGACGTTCTTCGGCAGGCGGAACTGCCGCCCGGCGTCGTCAACATCGTGACCGGCGACGGCCGCGCCGGCGCCGCGATCGTCAAGCACGGCGGCGTCGACAAGATCGCGTTCACCGGCTCGACCGAGGTTGGCAAGGCGATCCAGCGCGAGCTCGCGGGAACGGGGAAGGGACTCACGCTCGAGCTCGGCGGAAAGGCGGCGAATATCATCTTCGACGACGCTGCCCTCGACCAGGCGGTCGAGGGGATCGTGAGCGGCATCTACTTCAACCAGGGCCACGTCTGCTGCGCCGGCTCTCGCTTGCTCGTCCAGGAGTCCGTCTACGAGGACGTGATCCGGAAGCTGAAGCGGCGGATGGGGACTCTCCGCGTCGGCGACCCGCTCGACAAGAACACGGACGTCGGCGCGATCAACTCGCGCCAGCAGCTCGACAAGATTCGCGAGCTCGTGGCCGCCGGCGAGGAGGAGGGGGCGGAGATCTACCAGCCGCCGTGCCGTCTCCCGGAGCGCGGCTACTGGTTTGCCCCGACCGTCTTCACGGACGTCGCCCAGAGCTACCGGATCGCGCAGGAGGAGATCTTCGGCCCCGTGCTCTCGGTGCTCACCTTCCGCACGCCCGAGGAGGCGGTCGAGAAGGCGAACAACACCCCCTACGGGCTCTCGGCGGGCGTCTGGACGGAGAAGGGGTCGCGGATTCTGTGGATGGCGCAGCGGCTCCGAGCGGGCGTGATCTGGGCGAACACGTACAACCGCTTCGACCCGGCCTCGCCCTTCGGCGGCTACAAGGAGTCAGGCTTCGGCCGCGAGGGCGGCCGGCACGGACTCGAGCCCTACCTCACGTTCGCGGAACGTCCCGGCGGACGCTCGGCGTCGGGAAGCTCGCGAGGGTCAGCGTGAACCGGCTGCCGGTCAAGAAGACCTACAAGCTGTATATCGCCGGGGGCTTCCCGCGCTCCGAGTCGGGCCGCTCCTACGAGGCGGAGGGGCACAACGTCGCCCGTGCGTCCCGCAAGGACGTTCGCGACGCCGTCGCGGCCGCCCGCGCCGCCTTTCCGACGTGGTCGTCGATGACGGCGTACAACCGCGGTCAGGTCCTGTACCGGGTCGCCGAGATGCTGGAAGCCCGCAGAGCGCGTCTCGCCGAGGTGATCGAAGGCGAAGCCGAGATCGACTCGGAGAACACCTCGGGGAGCGAGGTCGATCGGGCGGTCGATCGGTGGGTCTGGTACGCCGGGTGGGCTGACAAGCTCCCGCAGGTCCTCGGCGGCGCCAATCCGGTCGCCGGCGCCTACTTCAACTTCACCGTCCCCGAGCCGACCGGCGTGGTTGGCGTCCTGGCCCCGGAGGAGCCGCCGCTCGCCGGTCTCGTCTCGCGCCTCGCGCCCGCGATCGTCAGCGGAAACACCGCGGTCGTCGTCGCCTCCGAGACGCATCCGCTTGCCGCGATCGAGCTCGCGGAGGCGCTTGCGACCGCGGACGTCCCGGCCGGCGTCGTCAACATCGTGACCGGGCGCAAGCGGGAGCTCGCCCCGTGGCTTGCCGGGCACATGGACGTGAACGCCCTCGACGTGTCGGGCGCGGACGGAGCAGGCGTCGAGCTCGAGCAGGTTGCCGCCGAGAACGTGAAGCGCGTGGTGCGCGGGGCGGTGGACGGGCAGAGCCCCTGGGAGATCGAGGCGTTCCTCGAGATGAAGACCGTGTGGCACCCCGTCGGCGTCTGACCGTGGTCGAGGATCCCGGCAGCGAGCTCACGAGGACGAGCCGGCTCAGTCAGGCGATCGCCGAGGGGGACGGAATCTCGCTCATCGCCCGCGTCGCCGACGTCGATGGGGCGCTCGCGGCCGAGGCCCAGGGGGCGGAGGCGCTCGTGCTGAACCGGCCGGTCGACGGCCTTCGCGAGGCGACGTCGCTTCCGCTGCTCTGGGTCGCGGCGGGCGGCCCGTCCGAGGCCGCCGATGCAGGCGTGGATGCTTGGCGGCTCGTGATTGCGCAGGTCGACGAGACGGAGGGACGGCTCGAGCAGCTGCGTGCGGAGGCGGTGGAGCTCGGCCTCGAGTGCGTCGTCGACGTCTGCGACGAGGAGGAGATCGCGCTCGCGCTGGAGCGACTCGACCCCGAGATCTTCCTGCTCTCGAGCCGGAGCGCCGACGCCGAGGAGGAGCCGCTCGACCGCGTCCTGCACCTCCTTCCGGACGTGCCCGCTGGGAAGCTGGCGATCGCCGACGTGCCGCTCCGGGGCCGTGAGGACGTGGTCGCGCTCGAGCGTGCCGGGATCGACGGCGTCTTCGTGAGCGGGATCGACGTCGGCGAGCTGGCGGGCGGCGCGGCGCCGGCGGTGTGACGTGCGCTGGGCGTTCGCGCTCGCGCCCGTCGTCGCGGTTGCACTGACCGCTGGA
>JALZFG010000082.1 GCA_030861645.1 Actinomycetota bacterium | reverse complement strand
CCCGCACACCGCCTCAAAGCAGGTGGCTCGGCTCGCGGTGCCCGCGCACGATCGTGCTGACTTCCCGGGAAGCTCGGTTCGGGGCGAGAGAACGAGCCTGTTTGAGGCTGATCGTCGTTCGCCGCGGCGACGGCGCTGCGCGATCAGGGCGCGTCAGGAGCGCCGCGCCGCCGACGCGCCAAGCGTCGACTCAGGCCGCCCAGGGGCCGATCCCGCCGATCCGCTCGACGGTGATCCGGACGGTCTGGCCCGGGGGCGGATCGTCCATCGGCGGGAACTTCACGTCGGGGCCGAGGTACGTTCGCGCGAGCCGCTGGAGGAGCTCCGGCGCTCCTCCGTCCTCGATGCGAGCCCGGCCGTGCACGACGAGATACTGCTTGAGCCCAGGCGGCTGGATCTCCTTTCCCTCGAGCGACAGGACGACTCGCGGGTCGCGCCGGATGTTCCGCAGCTTCTGCTGCTCCGTGTAAAGGTGGCCCGAGACGAGCTCGTCGCCCTCGAGCCCGATCCAGATGCAGCTGACCTGCGGCGACCCGTCACGGTTGATCGTAACGAGGTGCGCGAGGGCGTCGGACTCGACGAGGTCGCGCGCGGCGACGGGAAGCTCAAGCTTCACGCCTACAGCCTTGCAGACGTGGCTGCGGCGGGTGGGCTCATGTGGCCGCTACACGAGCCGCCGCTCGAGATACGCGGCCAGGCGGGTGAGCGGGAACGAGATCAGGAAGAAGACGACCATCACCGCCCCGTAGATCCAGAACGCCTCGATCTGGCCAATCCCGGCCGGGGGCGGGAAGCTCAGCCGCTCGACCGACCGTTCGCCGGTCTCGAGGAGCTCGGCGGCGCCGATCACCTGGGCGATCGTCGTGTTCTGAATGATGTTCACGAGCAGGCTGACGAGCGGCGGCAGGAGCCGCCGGAGCGCCTGCGGGAGGATTACGAACGTGTGCCGCCCGACCCAGCCGAAGCCGAGCGCCGCTGCCGCCTCATGCTGCTCGCGCGGGATCGACTCGACCGCCCCGCGCGTCGCCTCCGCCACCTGCGCGCTTCCCCAGAGCGTCAAGCCGATCGCGGCCGCCGTGAACGCGTCGAACTCGAGGCGTGCCGCAATCGCGGGAAGCGCGAAGAAGATGATGAAGATCGTCACGAGGATCGGGAGTCCACGCCACACCTCGATGTAGAGCCGGATGACGGCCCGCGTCGGCCGGAAGCGGATCGTCAGCAGCGTGCCGAGCAAGATCCCCACGACCGCGCTCCCCGCGAGGGAGATCGCCGCGATCCGTGCGGTGCCCTTCAGCCCCACCTCCGCCATATACGTCGCAACGGGGTCGACCCAGCTCGGGAGGTCGATCATGGTGCGGGTGGGCGGCGGCGCACCGGCCGAGGGCTGGCACGCGAAACGCGCGCGACTCCATGTCCGCCGTCCGTTCGCGGCAGGAGCACTACCGCTCCTCCGGCAGCGCGAGGCGCGACTCGAGCAGGCGGATGAGAGCCGACAGCGTCCAGACCATTGCCAGGTACACCACCGCGAGGACGGTGAACGTCTCGACCGTCTGGAGCGTGAGCGCGTTGATCTGCGTCGCCGTCGTCGTCAGCTCCGGGTAGCCGATGACGTACATCAGGGATGTGTTCTTCAGAACCGAGACGTAGGTGTTGATGGACGACGGCAGCGCGATCCGCCCGCCGATCGGGAGCGTGACGTTCAGGAACGTCGCCACCCGGCCGAAGCCGAGCGCGAGCCCCGCCTCGCGGTAGCGGTACGGCACCGCCTCGAAGCCCGCGCGGAAGTTTTCGCTGTTGAACGCTCCACCCCAGATCATCACGGAGAGCCAGGCGACGGTGAAGGCCTCGAACCGAATTCCCAGCTGGGGCAGCGCATAGAAGAGCATGAAGATCTGGACGAGGATCGGCGTGTTGCGGACGATCTCGACGTAGGCCGCGACCAGCTGGCTCACGACGGGGACGCGGTGGGCGCGCGCCGCTCCGAGGACGACGCCGATGACGAACGCGCCCGCCACCGCGATCGCCGCCACCTCGAGCGTGCGAAGGAGTCCCGCCGCGAGCTCGTCGGCGTTGTCGGTGACGAACGACCAGTCGAATGTGACGGCGAGCACCGTCGCCCGGGGAATCAGGAGCGGCCGCGGCGGAGGCGACCGCTCCTAGTCACGTTCGCGACGACGCTCGTTCCTACGGGCACACGGTCTCGGGACTCGGCTGGTTCGCGGGTGCGTAGCCGAAGGTGTTTTTCGGTCTCAGGATGTTCTTCAGGAACGCCCGGAAGAGCCGATGAGGCACGTTGTTCCGCAGGATCCGGGTGAAGATGTTGCGCTTGCGCATGAGCTCCAAGCGGGAGTCGACCCACCGCTTCATCGCGACGTTCCCCTGTCTGATCCCGATGCCGTACGGCCCGGGCAAGAACGTGTCGTTCGTGAGCTTCAGCTCCCGGTCGGTCGTCGCGATTCCGAGCAGGACGGTGTCGTCCCACATCAACGTGTCCGCCCGTCCGTCGCGGAAGGCAATCAACGCGTTCGTGAGACTGTCGGTCACGACGAGTCGCGTGTTCGGGAAGCACCGCCGGACCCAGCGGTCGTAAATCGACCCGGTGGTCGTCGACACGGTCCGCCCGCGGAGATCCCGGATCGACCGAATCGGCGAGTTGTTTCGGACGAGCAGTCGGCCCGTCGCCTTGTAGTACGCCCTCGAGAAATCGATGCGGGTGTCGCGATCGCGCGTGTACGTGAACGTGGCGATCACGAGGTCGGCGCGCCCCGTCGTGAGCAGCGGCTCCCGAGTCGGTGTGGGCGCGCAGATGAAGTTGATCCGGGTCGCGCGGCCGAACGCGAATCGTGAGAACCAGCGCGCGATCTCGACGTCGAAGCCCGCGTTTTGACCCCTGACGTTGATGTAGCCGAAGGGCGGTGCGTCGCACTTGACGCCGATGTTCCACTGCCGACGTCGCCTGACCTCGGCCGGCAGCGGCGGCAGCGCCCTCGTCTTCTTCCGCTTCGCCTCCGGCGCGGCGATGCCCGCGCGCTGCGTTCCGTCGGGCGCTGCTGCCCCCCAGGCGGCGACCGCCACGGCGACGAGAGACCCTGCGATCACGACCCCGAAGAGCCGTCTCATTGGACTCCTCCTTCCTCTGTGATTTCCAACTCCTCCAGCGAGTGCGCGAGCTGCAGCGTCCGTCGCAGGAATCGGCGCGTGCGCTCCTGCTTCGGGTGATCGAGCACGTCGGCCGGCGCGCCCTCCTCGACGATGCGCCCCTCGTCGAGGAAGAGAAGGTGGTCGCCCACGTCGCGCGCGAACTGCATTTCGTGGGTGACGACGAGCATCGTCATCCCGGACTGGGCGAGATCACGCATGACGACGAGCACCTCGCCGACGAGCTCCGGGTCGAGCGCGGACGTGATCTCGTCGAACAGCATGACGTGCGGCTCCATCATCAGCGCGCGGGCGATCGCGACTCGTTGCTGCTGGCCGCCCGAGAGCTGGTGCGGGTACTGCCGCGCCTTCTCCTCGAGCCCGACGCGCCGGAGGAGCTCGAGCGCGCGCCGTTCTGCCTCCTCGCGCGACAGCTTCTTGATGCGGCGCGCGGCGAGAGTCAGGTTGTCGATCGCCTTGAGGTGCGGGAACAGGTTGAACTGCTGGAAGACGATTCCGATCCGCTGGCGGACGCTCGAGACGTCGACGCCCTTGCGCGTGATCTCCTGCCCCTCGAAGAGGATCCGTCCCGAGTCGAGCGGCTCGAGGAGGTTGACGCAGCGTAGGAGCGTGCTCTTGCCGCTTCCGCTCGGACCGATGATCACGAGCACCTCGCCGACGTCGACGCTGAGGTCGATTCCGTCCAGGACGAGGTTATCGCCAAAGCTCTTCCGGATCGCCTCGCCCTGAATCACGGGAGCGCCGTCCGTCGCCGTTTCCGACAACACGTTTGGCGCGAGCCGCTTCTCAGACCAGGTCATCGCAGTTCGAGCTTCCGGCCGCACCAGAGCGCAACTCGCGTATCGAGGTCACGAGCAGACGGCGAGTGGGCGGTCATCGACCCCTACTGTTGCGTTCCCGCATCCAGCGCTGACCTGAATACAACGGAACGGCGCGACAGAAGTCAAGGTCGCGCGGCCGGCGCGGAAGAGCCGCGAGACGACGACCTCGAGCGGCCGACGAAGGCGTTCCGGGCGCGCCGGCGGGACTCCATCCGCCCGGGTGCACGCGTACCTCGCTCCGCCTTGGGGCCGCGCCCGTCATACTGCCGGGATGTCCTGGAGGGGTCGCGGGCTTCTCCTTCTGTGCGCGCTCGGCGTCTCCGCCGCCGCGCTCGGCGCGTCTCGTCCGGCCAGCCCAGCGCCCGCCCCGGATATCTCGCTGTACGGCGGGCTGGGGACCTGGGTCGACATCTACGACCAGCCGGTGTGGAAGAACCCGGGGCCGGCGCTGCGAGCGATGAAGGCGCGCGGCGCGCGGACGTTGTACCTCGAGACGTCGAACTACCGGCAGACGACGGACGTCGTTCGTCCGGCCAGCGCCGGCCGGATCCTCGACGCCGCGCACGCACTCGGCCTGAAGGTCGTCGCCTGGTATCTCCCGGGCTTCCTGCGACCGGCCGTCGATCTGCGCCGGTCGCTCGCGGCGCTGCGGTTCCGGAGCGGGGCCGGGCAGCGCTTCGACTCGTTCGCGCTCGACATCGAGGCCTCGGTCGTCCGGTCTGTACCGCTTCGCAACGCGCGGCTGGTAAGTCTCTCGGCGGCTCTGCGTCGCGCGGGCGGCGTGTCCTACCCGCTCGGCGCGATCATTCCCGCGCCGCGGGGGATGCAGCTGCAGCGCAGGTATTGGCCGCAGTTTCCCTACCGACGCCTCGCGCAGCTCTACGACGTCTTCCTCCCGATGGCGTACTTCACCTACCAACGCCGCGAGGGCACGTACGGCTACACCGTCCGGAACGTCGGGATCATCAGGCGCGAGGTGGGCAACCCCGGAGTCCCGATCCACGTGATCGGCGGCGTCGCCGACTCCGCTTCGACTGCTCAGGTGCGGAGTTTCGTT
Source organism: Actinomycetota bacterium (assembly GCA_030861645.1). Taxonomy (GTDB): domain Bacteria; phylum Actinomycetota; class Thermoleophilia; order Gaiellales; family Gaiellaceae; genus JALZFG01. Next base: position 1,262 of record JALZFG010000082.1, on the reverse strand, counting down.
CGCGCCGCGCGTGCCTGCGGGGTTTTCGGGGCGAGCCTGTACGACTTCCTCACGACGAAGCGCGGGCACTGGGCGGAGCTCGGGCCGGTGAAGAAGTCCGCTCGGCGATCCGCCTGCTGAGAACGAAGGACGTGCGCCGGGTCACGCCGGCCGCGACCTAACGAACAGGACTACGAGTCGCTCGCGGCTTCGTCGTCGTCCTTGCTCCTCGCGCTCCCGGCGCCCTCGCCGACTCGAGTGTCCGCACGGCGGCAGTCGTGGCAGAAGAGCGCGCCGACGAAGGCGAGCGTCTCGGACAGTGCTTCGCCGCAGGCATAGCAGTTGAGCTCGTTGTCGACGTCCACGCTGCCTTTCGGGGTCGCGGCTCTTCGGCTCGCGAACGCGAGCACCTGCGCTTCCGGTGCAGTTAATGCCGGGCCTCTCCTCTCGATGGGGTCAAGCTTTCGTGAAGATCCGCTCACGCCTGAGCGGCCCCGACGCTTTCCTCCGCATCCTGTCGCGGACGTCCAAAACCGGCACCCCGTGCGGTTGGGTTTACCCGCGGCGCGAGCGGGCAGCCCTGCCGTCACGCTGTCCCGTCGACTCGAGGAGCGACGCCGTCCAGGAGCCCGATCTCATCTGCCTGTCGCACCTGCGCTGGAACTTCGTCTACCAGCGCCCGCAGCATCTGATGAGCCGGTTTGCGCGTCGACGGCGTGTGTTCTTCGTCGAGGAGCCTGTCTTCGACGGCGACGAGCCGAGGTTCGACGTCGGGCATACGAGGTCTGGCGCGGTGATCGCGGTTCCCGTGCTGGCGGCAGGGCTGACGCCTGCGGAGGAGGCCGATGAGCAGCGGAGGCTGCTCGACGATCTCCTCGAGCGCCACGAGGTCGTCGAGTTCGTCTCCTGGTACTACACGCCGATGGCGCTTGCGTTCACGCGCCATCTGCGACCGCTCCTAACCGTGTACGACTGCATGGACGAGCTGTCGGCGTTCGCCGGCGCGCCGCCCGACCTTCGCCGGCTCGAGCTCGAGCTCCTCGAACGCGCCGACCTCGTCTTCACCGGAGGCCAGAGCCTGTACCGGGCGAAACGCGGCGTGAACCCGCGCGTCTACGCCTTCCCGAGCGGCGTCGATGCCCACCACTTCCAGCGCCGGCGGCCTGCTCCCGCCGACCCCGCCGATCAGGCAGCGATCCCCCGTCCGCGCCTTGGCTTCTACGGCGTGATCGACGAGCGCCTGGACCTCGACCTGCTCGCGTCGCTCGCGAGCAGGCGGCCCG
>JALZFG010000059.1 GCA_030861645.1 Actinomycetota bacterium | reverse complement strand
CGCGCTCCAGCGCGAGACGCGCGCGCTCGAGCTGCTCGACGAGCTCTGCGAGGTCCGGCACGACGAGGCGGGCGGCCGCGGTCGGCGTCGAGACGCGTGCGTCCGCGGCCAGGTCGCAGAGTGGCGTGTCCTGCTCGTGCCCGACGGCAGACACGACCGGAACGGCGCACGCAGCGACCGCGCGCACGAGGCGCTCGTCGCTGAACGGCAGCAGATCATCGAAGCTGCCGCCCCCGCGCGCGAGGATCACGACATCGACGTCGGGAGCGCCGGCGACCGCGTGGAGCGCCTCGACGATCGCGCTCGCGGCTCGCGGCCCCTGCACGTACGTCTCGGCGACGATGACGCGCGCCGGCCGAAAGCGACTCGTGATCGCCGTCAGCACGTCGCGCTTCGCCGCCGCGTCGTTTCCGGTCACGAGGCCGACGCGCCGCGGGAACCGGGGTAGCGGACGCTTCCGCTCCGCGGAGAACAGGCCTTCGGCAGCGAGCCGCGTGCGCAGCCGCTCGATCGCCGCGAGGTGATCCCCGAGCCCGAAGCGCTCGATTGTGAGCGCGCGAAGCCGGAAATCGCCGCGCGCCTGGTACAGCTCCGGCCGCCCGTACACGTGGACGCGCTCTCCGTCGGAAAGCTCGATCCGCAGCCCGTCGAACTGTCCGCGGGGCATCGTCACACCGAGGCACGCGCCGTCTGAGGGATCCTTGAGCGTGAAGAAGACGCTCTGCCAGCTTTGCTGGCGGCGCAGCTCGGTCACCTCGCCTTCCACCCAGATCGTGGGCAACCGCGAGAGCCAGCTCGCGACGCCGCGGTTGAACGCGGACACCGTGTAGACCTTGCGATCGCCGTACTCGACCGGCTCGATCTTCACCGCGTCGTCAGCGTAGAGGTTGAGCGGCGTGCCGGTAGCTCTCGCGGCGGAAGCCGCCGCGGCCGAACGGAACCCGCGCCATGGAGCCGCCACGTCCATAGCAGGACCGGTCGCGAGCTCCTACGGCACACGCGGTTGAGGAAGTGCGCTCGGGCGGCAGCGGCTTGGACGAGGCCACCGGGGCGATGGATCGAGCAGCTTCGCGAGGACTCGCCCGAGCCGGGACTCGGCCCGCTCATGAACCCGGCGAAGGGATGATTCCGCGGCCGCAACTCGTCTACTCGAGTAGATGATGTCGCGATTTGCGGAGGTCACGTCGTGATTGCGCCCGCGATCGGCCTCCTCGTCTGGCTCGGGACCGCGCTCGGCGTCTGGATCGCGGTCGATCTCGCGCTCGTCCTGGTCATGGAGCTCGCGGCACGCGCGCGCGAACGTCGCGCGAGCACCCTGCCCGCGGACGCACCCCAGCACAAGGACCACGCGCCGCGGCATGCCGTACGCGTCTCTCGTGCTCGCACAGAGGGCAGCGACATTTCGACGGAAGGCGGTCCGACGACATTTCGAGCGACGCGTGCTTCCAGGCGTCCCTAACCGGGTGCGCGTCAAGCAGGAAGGTCGCTCGCACGCCGCCTGTGACAGCGGCCGCCATTCGGCCGGGCCGCGGCGTAGCGTGCGAACCGTCTGCGTACGAACGCGTTAGCACGGCCCTCGCGATGGGTTCGTCGAGCTTCCGCGAACGTGCCGTCGTCCAGCGGTTTTCCTAGCGTGCCGCCACGCGACGCGACGGGCTGATACCGGGCGCAGCCACTCCTACTTCGCGCCGCGATTTAGAGGAGAATCTCGGCGGCGGTGGCCGGCTCGCAGCCGCGTCCCAGGAGCTCGACGGCAACGTGGAGGTCGGCGCTCGAGCGTGCGAGCCGCTCGGCGAGGGGGAGCGGGTAGCCGGCCTCGATGAGGACATGCAGGCGCCAGCTCTCGACCTTGGCCCGCTCGCTCTCCCGCTGCAGCTCCTCCGTCGTCTCGCTCATCGACGACCCCGTCGTTCGTCCTTTCCTAGACGAACCCTGCCTTCGGAAGTTGGGGGACGTCACTGCTCACCGCACTGTCTCGCCGAGCCGTTCGCGCGCGTGCGCGAGCGCGCCGTCGATCCGCGTCGACAGCTCGTGCAGCCGCGCCTCGAGCACCGCGCGCTCGGCCTCGAAGTCCGCGGCGAAGCCGTCGACGCGGCGCCGGAGCTCCGCCTCGACCTCGCCGACTCGCCGTTCCAGGTCGGCCGCCACCTCCTCGCGCTGGCGCTCGAGCCGCTCGATGCTCTCGCTCAGGCGCTTGTCGAGGCGCTGGATCCGGGTGTCCGCCGCCTGGGCGAGCTGTTCGGCAAGGACGCTCTCCGCGCGGCGCAGGAAGGCGGCGACGGCGCGGTCGAGCTCGCGCGCCAGCCTTCGGGCTGCCTCTTCGCGAACCTGCTTGATCCTCTCCTCGAACTGCCGCTCGGCGGCCTCCGCGAAGCGGTTGGCCGCGCGCTGCACGACGCGCTCGAGCTGCTCGATCTGGCGGCGCTCGGTGTCTTCGAAGCGGACCTGGATCCGTTGAACAGCCTCCGTCTCCTGATGCTCGATCCGGTCGCGGAGCTCGCGCTCGCGCCGCATGAGGCGATCCGCGAGCTGGTCGATTGCGCGACGGCGCTCGGCCGCGTGCGCCTCGATGTTCGAGGCGGCCGATGCGATCGCGTCCTGCGCGGCGCGCTCGAGCTCCTCGCGGACACGCATCAGCCCCGCGCGCCGCTCCTCGACGCTCGCCTCGAGCACCCGGGTGCCCTCGCCGAGGCGGCTCTCGGCGTCGCGGAGCAGCTGCTGCAGGCGGCGCTCGAGCGCGGGGATGCGCGCACCGAGTGACTGCTCGACACGGTGGAGATCAGCCGTCCACTCGGCGAGCCGCTG
>JALZFG010000054.1 GCA_030861645.1 Actinomycetota bacterium | reverse complement strand
CACCCGGCCCGTCGCCAGAGCCGTTGACCCGGGAGGCAAAGTGCGACAAGATCCCGAAACGGGCATCGGGGTCTTGATCGCGGGGACCGCGCCGGCCGCGCCGCGCTTGTTTAGGTACCACGCTTAGTGGTGACAGCAAGGAGCATGACGGGGACGCTGCGCCGTCACCCACTCGCGAGCGCGACGGCTGCGCTCGCCGCACTTGCGACGCTGCTGATCACCGTGCTGCCTTTCGTGCGCTTCGCGTACCGAAGCCCCAACCTCCACATCGGGGTGGAGACGGCGGCCGGGCTGATCGCGGTTCTCGTCGCGTACCTCTTCTACGGACGCTACCGCTCCAGTGGCCGCCTGACCGACCTGCTGCTCGTCTGTGCGCTGGGTCTCTTCGCGTTCGCCAACCTCTTTCTCTCGATGCTGCCCTCGTCGCTCTCGGGCTCCGAGCTCTCGCAGAGCTTCGCCACGTGGGCGCCACTCTGTGTACGGCTGGTCGCGGCGGGGCTGTTCACCGCAGCCGCGCTCGTTCCGGAGCGCCTGCTCCGCCGGCCCCGCCGCGCGGCAGCCGCTGCGGTTGCCGCGTCGGCCATGCTCTTCCTCGCAGTCGCGGCAGTGGTGGCCAGCGTTGGCTCACGGCTGCCGCGCGGGATCGATCCGACGGTCTCGCCCAAGGAGTCGCCTCTTGTCACGGGGCAGCCGACGGTGTTGAGTCTCCAGCTCGTCGCAATGGTGCTCTTTGCAGCGGCGGCGCTCGGGTTCCTGCACCGCCGCGAGCGCACGGGAGACGAACTCATGCAGTGGCTTGCCGCGGGCGCGCTCCTCGCCGCGTTCTCCCGCCTCAACTACTTCCTCTTTCCGTCGCTCTACTCGGAGTGGATCTACACCGGCGATTTTCTCCGGTTCGCGTTCTACGCCCCGCTGCTCATCGGGGGGGCGCGCGAGATCGGCGGCTACTGGAAGGCGGCCGCGAGAGCGCAGATCCTCGAGGAGCGCCGGCGGATGGCGCGCGATTTGCACGACGGGCTCGCCCAGGAGCTCGCGTTCATCGTGATGCAGACGCGGCGGTTACGCGAGGCAGACGACAAACCGATGCTCAGCTACATCTCTGAGGCTGCGGAGCTGGCGCTCGACGAGTCGCGCCGCGCCATCTCGGCGTTGACCCGACCATTCGACGAGCCGCTGCCGGTGGTGCTTGCGCAGGTGGCGGAGGACGTGGGGCTGCGCTCCGGCATTCAGCTGCGGCTCGACCTCGAAGACGGCATTGACGCCCCGCTCGACGTCCGTGAGACGCTTCTTCGTGTCGTGCGGGAGGCGGTCACGAACGCCGCGCGCCACGCCAACGCGACCACGGTCGCGATCGACCTTTCCTATGGCGACGGACTGCGTCTGCGTATCGCCGACGACGGCAGGGGCTTCGACCCCGAGGCGAGACGAACCGGGAGCCAGAACGGAGGCTTCGGCCTCGTCAGCATGAAGGAGCGAGTCGAGGCGCTTGGCGGACGGCTCGAAGTGATGTCGCGACCGGGAGCGGGCACGGAGATCGAGGTGGCGCTCCCCTGACGGGCCGGCCACGGGTGCTGCTCGCCGACGACCACGCGGCGACGCGGGTCGGGCTCCGCCTCGTGCTCGAGGAGCAGGGATTCGAGGTCTGCGCCGACGAGCGCGACGCTGCAGGGGCAGTGAGCGCGGCGCTTCGCGAACGTCCCGATCTCTGCCTGCTCGACATCCACATGCCGGGAAGCGGGATCGAAGCAACCTCCGCCATCCGCTTTCAACTCCCGGAGACGAAGATCGTCATGCTGACGGCCTCGCGCGAGGACGGCGACCTCTTCGACGCCGTCAAGGCGGGTGCGTCCGGCTACCTCCTCAAGGACATCGATCCCGATCGTCTAGGACGGGAGCTGAACGCCGTCCTCGACGGTGAGGCGGCGCTGCCGGGCAGTCTCCTGCGCCGGCTGATGGAGGAGTTTCGCCAGCGAGACCGTCGCGGCTGGGTGCCGCTTGCGCGCCGCCGCGATGTCGAGCTGACGAGCCGCGAGTGGGAGGTGCTCGAGTTGATGCGAGACGGGCGAACCACGGCGGAGATCGGGAAACGCCTTTTCATCTCGGCGACGACCGTGCGCCGGCACGTCGGCGCGATCCTGAAGAAGCTGCAGGTCCCCGACCGGGAGGCTGCCGTACGCCTGCTGGAGGAGCGAGCGGGGCGCGAGTAGTCTCGCTGCGCGACGGGCGCGACTGGCTCAGACGGCCGCGCGACGGACCAGATCCCGGATCGCCGTCAGCCACCGTACGTCAGCGGGCTGCGCGGCGCACGAGCGGCGTGGCGCGCCCTCGCCCGCACGTGTTCGC
>JALZFG010000039.1 GCA_030861645.1 Actinomycetota bacterium | reverse complement strand
GCGTGACGCTGACGATGGGCGACCGCGTCCTGATCGACGGCGCCTCGTTCGCGCTCGAGCGCGGCGAGCACGTCGCGCTGATCGGCCCGAACGGGTCGGGGAAGACGACGCTGCTCGAGACGCTGCTCGAGCGACGCGCGCCGCTCGCCGGAACGGTCCGGCTCGGCCACGGCGTCGACGCTGCGTACTTCTCGCAGCACGAGATCGAGCTCGACGAGCGAGGATCGGTGCTCGCGTGCGCGCAGCGGGCGACGGGGCTTCTCCGCCCTGACGCGCAGGCTCTGCTCGGGCGCTTCCTCTTCTCGGGATGGGACACACATCAGAAGCCCGTCTCAGCTCTTTCCGGCGGCGAGCGAAGGCGCCTCGCGCTCGCACTTCTCGTCGCTTCGGGCGCGAACTTCCTCCTCCTCGACGAGCCGACGAACCACCTCGACCTCGAGAGCCGCGAGGCGCTCGAGGCCGCGCTCGAGGCGTTCCCCGGGACGATTCTCCTCGTGTCGCACGACCGCGCGCTGGTCGACGCGGTCGCCGAGCGGACGCTGGCGATCGAGGACGGCAGGCTGCACCTGTACGACGGCGGCTGGGCGGAGCTCCTCCGCCGGCGAGGCGAGCGCGAGCAGCCGCCGCCGGAGCCGGAACCAGAGCGCGCGCGTCCACCCCTGCAGGCCGCGCATCGGCTGGCGAAGCGCGAGGCCCCGAGCGAGCTCGAGGCGATCGAGGCTGAGATCGCTGTTCGCGAGGAGGCGGTCGCGGACCTGGAGCGCCGCCTCGCTGAAGACTGGACGAACCTCGACACGCTTGCCGAGCACCGACGGACGCGCGACGAGCTCCAGGCGCTGCTGGCCCGCTGGGAGTCGCTCTTCGAGGAGGCGCAGGCGTAGATGCAGCGCCGTTCGCGACACGACGCGCGCCCGTTCACGACCGCCGACGGCAGCACGATCCGCGTCCTCCTCGACGGAGAGGTGGCTGCCGCCCGGAACCAGAGTCTCGCGGAGGCGACGCTCGACGCTGGGCAGAGCACGCGGCGGCACTACCACCGCACGGCGGAGGAGATCTACTTCATCCTTGCGGGAAGCGGGGAGATGGAGGTCGACGGGCGGCGAGAACGCGTCGGCGCGGGCGACGCCGTCCTCATTCCGCCGCGCGCCTGGCACCAGATCGTTGCCGAGGGAGGCGACGAGCTTCGCTTCCTCTGCTGCTGCGCGCCTCCCTACCGCGACGAGGACACCGTCTTCGACGGGTGAGCCAACAGGAAGCACGGACCACGCCGTTCCGAGTACTCGCGCATCACCGCTCGAGCGGCGCCATTGTCAGGCCGAGGTCGCGCAGGCGCTGCCAGTAGAGCTCGGCGCGCTCGCGGTGACCCGACCACACGATCGCCTGTCCCCGGTTGTGGATCTCGTCGGCGAGCCGCAGGCCGCGCTCGTATGAGACGCCCGGGACGACCGTCGCGAGCGCGAACGCAACGCCCTCGAAGGTGTTGTGGTTGTCGTTGAGGACGATCACGCGCCAGGCGTCGTCACCCGCCCCTCCGCCGCTGGCCGCTTGCCTGCGCCTCCGCTTCGTCGGTGCCGCGACCGCCATCAGCGCCCCTCGCCGAACCTCGCGATCACGGCCTCCGCGACGGCGCGCAGCGGGCGCCCAGAGAGCTGGCTCGCCTTGCGGAGCCGGGCGAAGGCATCCTGCTCCGAGAGGTTCTCCCTCTCCATCAGCAGCCCTTTCGCGCGCTCGATCGACTTTCGGGCTGCGAGCGCCTCGGCGAGCGAATCGGCCTCCTGACGAAGCGTGACGAGCTCCTCGTGCCGGGCCCGCGCCGTCCGGATCGCCGGGAGGAGATCCGCCTCTCGAAACGGCTTCACGAGATAGCCGAAAACGCCGGCCTCGACCGCGCGCGACACGAGCTCGTCCTGACCGTACGCCGTGAGCATCACGATCGGGATCGGACGCTCGTCGAGAATACGCCGCGCCGCCTCGATGCCGTCGAGGCGCGGCATCTTCACGTCCAGGACGGCGACGTCGGGCTCCGCCGAGCGGGCGAGCTCGACGGCCTCGACTCCGTCGCGCGCCTCGGCGCACACGTCGAGCCCGGCTCGCTCGAGCAGCGCTCGCAGGTCGAGCCGGATAATCGTCTCGTCCTCGGCGATCAGAACACGCACCCTGAGATTGTCCCAGGTGCAGAATCGTCACGATCGCGTATTCCTCGCGTCACAGCTTCCGCGCTACCCTCACGGCAGGGGGAGAGGGGCCGGAGGCCCCGGGGGGAAGTTCAGAGTGAACATCGCGCCGGCGCTCGCGATCATCCGGGTCGGGACTTCGCGTCGATCCACAGCACGCGGTACTCCATCCCGGGTTTGCGCCGGTTCGCGCGCTCGCTTCGGCCGGCGATCCGGAAGCCCCACCCGCGCAGCAGCTCCTCCGTCGTCCGTTCGTCCTCGTGCTCGGGGAAGACGCCGACGATCAGCCGGTCGCAGAACGTCAGCAGGTGGTCGACGAGCTCGCGCCGGCGCCGCCGCGGGACGTAGTCGAGACCCGTGCGGGCGAACTCGAACCGCCGCGGCGGCTGCCAATGCAGGGCGTTCCCGACGAAGATTCGATCCCCCCACTTCGGCAGCCGCCGCCGTGCGAGCTCGACGAGCTCGGGCGAGAGATCGAGCCCGTACGGCTCGACCGTGAACGGCGTCCAGTCCACGAGCGACTCCATCAGGAAACCGTTCGCGCACCCGACGTCGAGAAAGGCGCCGTCTCGGTCGATCGGGGCCGCCACGTGGCTCCGCGCGTACTCCCAGTCGGCGGCACCGCCGCTCTTTCCGGACTGTCCCCACGGCGTCCGGGCGGCGAGGTACGCCGGGACGAGGATCGCCTGGACCTCGCGATGCCAGTCGTCCTCGTCGATGTCGCCGCGCTCGAGCTTCGTGTCGATCTCCGCGAGCTCGCGCCAGGCGTTGTCCTTCAGGTGCGCGTACGGGTCGGCCGCCAACCCGCGCCGAGTCTACGTCGCGCTGAACCGCCTAGCCCGGGAAGACGACCTCCGCTCGCAAACCGGTCCCTGACTGGAATACGAGCTCGCCCTTCAGCTCGTCGCGAACGAGCGCGCGCACGATCGAGAGCCCGGTCCCGGCTCCGTTTCCCGAGATCCCCTGCCCGTCGTCGGCGATCGCGAGCACGACCTCGCCGTCGCGGCGGCGCAGCTCGACGAGAACGGAGGAGCCGCCGTGCTCGAGCGCGTTCTGGAAGAGCTCGCTGAAGACGAGCGCGAGCGCCGTGGCGCGACTGCCGGCGAGCGAGATCGGCTCGAGCGCGGACTCGACGCGCTTCGCCGCGCCGAGACCCTGAACGAGCATCGCGCGCAGCCGCTCCAGAAGGTCGGCGAGGTCGACGTCGTCGTCCCGCCGCTCGGTCAGAACCTCGTGCACCGCCGCAATCGCGAGGACGCGGTTGACGGAATCGGCGAGCGCCTTACGGGGGTCGACGGTGTCGACGGCGCGCGCCTGCAGCCGCAGGAGCGAGGCGACGGTCTGGAGGTTGTTCTTGACGCGGTGGTGGATCTCCTGGGCGAGCACGCCGCGCATCACCGCGCGCCCGTGCTCCAGCGCGACCGCGGCCTGGTTGGCGATGGAGCCGAGCAGCGCCCGCTCGTCTTCGGTGAACGGCGCGTCGCGATCGCAGACGAGCTCGCCGATCTGGCGCCGCTTCCACCGCAGCGGCATGCGCTCCG
>JALZFG010000037.1 GCA_030861645.1 Actinomycetota bacterium | reverse complement strand
ACTAGATGCTGCGCTTCGTCGTCCGCCGGCTGCTTCTGCTCGTCCCGATCCTCGTCGGGCTGTCGCTGCTCGTCTTTCTCTGGATCCGGGCGCTCCCGGGCTCGCCCGCCGAGTCGCTGCTCGGCGAGCGCGCGACGCCGGCGCTGGTCAAGCAGTACAGGGAGCGCTACGGGCTCGACGAGCCCGTCTACCAGCAGTACTGGAAGTACGTCAAGACGACCTCCCAGTTCGACTTTGGAGTGAGCGTGGCCTCTCACCGGCGCGTATCCGCGGAGATCAAGCAGCGCTTCCCGGCGACGGTCGAGTTGACGATCGCCGCGATGATCGTCGCGGTCTCGCTCGGCATCCCGCTCGGCTTCCTGGCGGCCAAGCGCTACGGCAGCGTGGTCGACCACACGAGCCTGTTCGTCTCGCTGATCGGAATCTCGATCCCGATCTTCTTCCTCGCCATCCTCCTCAAGTACCTCTTCGCCGTGAGGCTCGGCTGGCTCCCGAGCGTGGGCCGGATCTCGGTGCTCATCGAGACCGAGCACCCGACCGACTTCTACGTGCTCGACGCGGTTCTCGAGCGCGACTGGCACGCCCTCGGCGATGTGCTCAAGCACCTCGTGCTCCCCGCACTCGCGCTCGGCTCGATCCCGCTCGCGATCATCGCTCGCATCACCAGGGCCGCCGTGCTCGACGTTCAGAACGAGGACTACGTTCGGACGGCGCGGGCGAAAGGACTTGCGCCACGTATCGTCGACCGGCGTCACGTCCTTCGGAACGCGATGCTTCCCGTCTCGACGATCATCGGGCTGCAAGCCGGCCTGCTGCTGTCCGGCGCCATCCTGACGGAGACGGTGTTCGCATATCCGGGCATGGGCTCGTGGCTGCGGGACGCGATCTTCAACCGGGACTACCCCGTCCTCCAGGGCGGCATCCTGTTCCTCGCCGTCGTGTTCGTGCTCGTCAACTTGATCGTCGACATCTCGTACGCCGTCATCAACCCGAGGATCCGGTACTCGTAGTGCTCGCCGCCGCCGCCCCTGGCTCGTATCGTGCTCGCCGCCGATGGGCGAGGCGGAGCGCTCGCGCAGCGGTCGTGCGAGGGCACCGCTGATGTCGGTCGTCGAGCTCGAGTCGAGGGAGATCGAGCTCGAGGCGCCCCTCGGCCTCTGGAGCGACGCGTGGCGGCGCCTGCGCCGCAACCCGGGCGCGATCGTGGGCTTCCTCTTCGTCGTGACGTTCGTCGTTGCCGCGGCCTTTGCGCCCCTGATCGCCCCGTACGACCCGCTCGAGCAGAACCTGCTGCTCGTCGCAAACGGCTGCTGCCCGGGCCCGTCCGGAGATCACTGGTTCGGAGTCGATCTGCTCGGCCGAGACATGTTCTCGCGGATCATCTACGGCGCGCGCTTCTCGCTCGTGATCGGCGTCGTGTCGGTCGCGATCGGTCTCTCGGTTGGGCTCGTCCTGGGAGCGATCGCCGGTTACGTCGGCGGCGTCGTCGACTCCACGATCATGCGGCTGATGGACGTCATGCTCGCGATTCCCGGTCTGTTGTTCGCGATCGGCATCGTCGCCGTGCTCGGTCCGAGCCTCTTCCACATCATGATCGCGGTGGGCGTCGTGAACATCCCGATCTTCGCTCGTTTGCTGCGGGGGTCGATTCTGGCGCAGAAGGAACAGGACTTCGTCGTCGCGGCGCGCGCCGTCGGAGTCCGGCGGCGCTCGATCCTCGCGTCACACATCGTCCCGAACGCCATCTCGCCGGTCATCGTCCAGGGGACGCTTGCGATGGCGACGGCGATTATCGACGTGGCGGGCCTCGGCTTCCTCGGCCTCGGCCCGCAGGATCCGTCAACGCCGGAGTGGGGCACGATGCTGACAGACGTCAACGAATACCTCCAGACGGCTCCCTTCTTGGCGATCATTCCAGGCCTCGCGATCGTGTTCTCGGTGCTCGGGTTCAACCTGATCGGCGACGGCCTACGCGAGGCGCTCGATCCCAAGCTGCGCGGACGTGTCTGACGCCGGGGAGAGCCTCCTCGCGGTCGAGGATCTGCGCGTCCAGTTTTGGACGAGCCGCGGGACGATCCACGCGGTCAACGGCGTCTCCTTCGCGATTCGGCCCGGCGAGACGCTCGGGATCGTCGGAGAATCGGGCTGCGGCAAGAGCGTGACCGCCCTGGCGCTGCTCGGCATTCTCCCGCGCGCGGGTCGCGTCCGGTCAGGGCGCGCCCTGTTCGCCGGCGAGGACCTGCTCCGGATGTCGGACAGGGAGCTGCGCCGGATCCGCGGGAAGGACGTCGCGATGATCTTCCAGGACCCGATGACGAGCCTCAATCCGGTGCTCACGGTCGGCCGCCAGATCCGCGAGGCGCTTGAGACGCACTTCGGCATGAAGCGGAGGGACGCGGAGCGCCGGACGGCGGAACTGCTCGATCGCGTCGGTATCCCGAGCCCCGAAGTCCGGCTCAAGGACTACCCGCACCAGTTCTCGGGCGGCATGCGCCAGCGCGCGATGATCGCGATGGCGCTCGCGTGCGAGCCGAAGCTGCTCATCGCTGACGAGCCGACCACGGCTCTCGACGTTACGATCCAAGCGCAGATTCTCGACCTCCTTCGTGAGCTCGTTCGTGAGCGTGACACCGCGCTCATCCTGATCACGCACGACCTTGGCGTCGTGGCGGGAATGTGCGAGCGGGTGAACGTCATGTATGCCGGGATGTTCATGGAGACCGGCGCCGCGGAGCAGCTGTTCGCCCACCCGCGGCACCCCTACACGCTCGGCCTCCTCCAGAGCGTCCCGCGCCTCGACGCCACGCGACGGAGCGCGTTGCGCCCGATCGAGGGACTTCCACGTGACATGTTGAGCCCGCCCTCGGCCTGCCCGTTCCAACCGCGCTGCCATTATGAGGTCGAGGCCTCGCGGGAGCAGGTCCCGCCGCTCGTCGAGGTCGAGCGGGGCCACGAGGTCGCGTGCTTCAACCCCGTTCCCGCCGACGAGTGGCAGCGGGCGAGGGCTGCGGCAACGGCGTGAGCGCTCACGGCAACCTCGTCGAGCTCGACGGTCTCAAGATCTATTTTCCGATCAAGAGCGGGCTCGTGCTGGACCGTCACGTGGGGGACGTGAAGGCCGTCGACGATGTCTCGCTCGAGATCCGTCGCGGCGAGACGCTCGGCCTCGTGGGTGAGTCCGGCTGCGGGAAGTCGACCGTCGGGCGCGCGATCCTGCGCCTGTACACGCCTACGGCCGGGCGCATCATCTTCGATGGCACCGACATCACGACGATCGGCGAAAGCGAGCTTCGGCCGCTCCGGCGGCGGATGCAGATCGTCTTCCAGGATCCGTTCGCGTCGCTCAACCCGCGCCACTCCGTCGGTCGCATCGTCGCCGAGCCCCTGCGTCAACACGGGCTCGCCTCGCGCCGAGCCGCCGCCGCTCGCGTGGGCGAGCTCCGCGCGTTGCGGCGGCGGATGCAGATGGTGTTCCAGGATCCGTTCGC
>JALZFG010000003.1 GCA_030861645.1 Actinomycetota bacterium | reverse complement strand
AGGCCGACGCGCGCAAGCAGCGCCTCGGCCTCGCGGACGGCCTGCGCCGCGTCGACGCCGCGCACCTGCACCGGCGCTTCGATGACGTTCTCCAGGGCGGTCATGTGCGGGAAGAGGTTGAAGCGCTGGAAGACCAATCCGATCTGAGCGCGCTGCCTGGCGATGTTCCGCTCGGAATCCTCGACGAGCCGCCCGTTGCGCTCCCGGTAGCCGATCAGCCGGCCGTTCACCTCGATCCGCCCGGAGTCGATCTTCTCAAGGTGGTTGACGCAACGGAGGAACGTCGACTTCCCCGAGCCGGACGGCCCGATGATGCAGACGACCTCGCCCCTCTCGACGTCGAGCGAGACGCCTTTGAGGACTTCCAGCCGGCCGAAGCGCTTGTGCACCTCCTCGGCATGGAGGACGAGGCCGTCTGCGGTCATCGGGCGCCGCGCGCCCAGGCGCCGACGGGCTGCCACGCCGCGACGAAGCGCTCGCGGAACGAGGGCTCGTCGCCGCGCTCGCTGACCGCCAGCTTCCGCTCGATCTGCGCCTGGATGAGCGTCCAAACCGTCGTCAGGACGAGGTACCAGAATGCGACCGCGGCGAAGACCTCGACGGCCTTGAACGTCGTCGAGTAGTAGATGTCGGCGTCCCCGAACAGCTCGTGCACGCCGATCACGAAGAGCAGCGAGGTCGTCTTCAGCATGTTGTTGAACTCGTTGCCGAGCGGCGGGACGATCACCCGCGCCGCCTGCGGAAGGATGATCCGGCGCATCGCGAGTCGGTGCGTCATCCCGAGGGAGCGCGCGGCCTCCATCTGTCCGGGGTCGATCGCGTCGATGCCCGACCTGATGATCTCGCGCATGTACGCCCCCTCGTTGATTCCGAGCGCGAGGATCCCGGCGAATGCGGCGCCACTCAGCTCGAAGAGGCCGAGGTCGAGCGTGGTCGGGATGAGCGTGAAGCCAAAGAGCAGGTTCGCGCCGAAGTAGACGAAGAAGATCTGGACGAGCACCGGCGTGCCGCGGAGGACGAGGACGTAGACCCCCGAGAGCGCCCTGAGCGGCCAGAGCTTCGACATCCGCATCAGCGCTGCCACGAGGCCAAGCAAGACCCCGAGCAGCTGCGCGGCGACGGCGATGTAGACGGTCGTCCACAACGCGCGGGCGAAGGCCGAGTCAGGATGGAAGATCCTCTGCCAGACGACATCCCAGTCGACGGTCGCGAGTATGTCCACGGAGCTACTTCTTCAGAGCGAACTCGCTCATCTTCCAGCGCTTGAGGATCTTCGTCATCGTCCCGTCCGCGTACATCGCGTCGATCGCCTTCTGGACCGACGCCTTGAGCTCCGCGTCGCTCTTGCGGATCGCGATCCCGACCGGGATCGGGTTCACGACGGTCGGGTTCTGCGCGATCTCGAACGACTTCGGGTCCCTCGCAATGTAGTACGCCACCACCGGCGAGTCGCCGAAGTACGCGTCGACACGCCCGGTCTTCAGCGCGTTCGCGGCGTCCGTGTCCTTCGGGAACGTGACGACCTTGATTCCGTCCTTGCCCCGCGCCTGGAGCTTCTTGTTCTGCTCGTCGAGGAAGTCCTTGTTCGTCGTCCCGACCTCGACCGACGCGCTCTTGCCCGACAAGCTCGCCACGTTCGTGACGTTCTCTGGATTCCCCTTACGGACCATGAACGACTGACCGACGGAGATGTAGTCGACGAAGTCGACCTGCTTGCGGCGCTCCGCGGTGTCGTTCATCCCACTGATGATCGCGTCGCACTTCTTCGCGAGCAGAGCGGGGATGATCGCGTCGAAGCCCGTGTTGTCGAACCGCGCCGTCACGCCCATCCGCCGGGCGATGTCCTTCCCGATGTCGATGTCGGAGCCGACGGGCTTGCCATTCTCATAGAACTCCTCGGGTGGGTACGTGATGTCGGTGCAGAAGACGATGCGGCCGGCGTCCTCGATCGCCCGCGGCGCCTGGATTGACGCAGACGTCGTCGTCGCCTGGCCGGTCGTCGCGGCCTCTTCGTCACCTCCGCCGCCGCAGCCGGCTGCCGCCAGCGCAAGCGACCATATGAGGAGGACCGCCGCAACCGACAGCTTCCGAGGCATCATGGGCTCCTTTCGAGGCGGGACGTAGTGTACAAACACCCGTTGCGCGCCCTGGCGCGGTGATCGCCGAGGACGGCGTGCCGGCTTCTGCGGCGCGGGAAAGACGCCGTCCGTGGCGCGAGGGACGAGCAAATCGGAGCGCCGAAGGCGCGAGCGTTGGTCGGGGAGGCTATTCCCCGAGGTAGGCCGCGCGCACCTGCTCGTTCTCGCGCAGGCCGCTCGCATCGTCCGCTAGGGCGATCCGGCCCGTCTCGAGCACGTAGCCGCGGTCCGCGACGTCGAGCGCCATGAGGGCGTTCTGCTCGACGAGGAGGATCGGAGTCCCCTGCTCGTTGATCTCCTTGACGATGGCGAAGATGCGGTCGACGAAGATCGGGGCCAGGCCCATCGACGGCTCGTCGAGCAGGAGCAGCTTGGGACGGGCCATCAGCGCGCGCCCGATCGCACACATCTGCTGCTCTCCGCCCGAGAGCGTTCCAGCCTTCTGGCTCCGCCGCTCGGCCAGCCGTGGGAAGAGCTCGTAGACGCGGTCGAGATCCTCCTGGATCCCAGCGCGGTCGTCGCGCTGGAACGCGCCCATTTCGAGGTTCTCGACGACGCTCATCCGCGGGAAGAGCCGACGCCCCTCCGGCGCCTGCGCGATGCCGAGCTTGACGACAGTGTGGGGATCCTCCGTCGTGATGTCGCGGCCGTCGAACGTGATGCTGCCGCTCCGGGGGTGGTTGAGGCCGTTGATCGACCGCAGCGTCGTCGACTTGCCCGCGCCGTTCGCACCGATCAGCGTGACGATCTCGCGCTCTCGCACTTCGAGCGAGACCCCCTTCAGCGCCTCGATCGTCCCGTAGAACGTGTGGACGTCCTCGAGCTCGAGAACCCGGCTGCGGCGGTCGCTCTCCACGCGCCTAGCGGACAACCGCCGCCGCGCCGAGGTACGCCTTGATCACGCGCGGGTCGCGCTGGACGTCGCTAGGCGTCCCCTCGGCGATCTTCTTGCCGTAGTCGAGCACCGTCACCTGCTCCGAGATTCCCATCACGACCTTCATGTCGTGCTCGATCAGGAGAACGGTGAGGCCGTGCTGTGATCGCAGGTCGCCGACGAAACCCATGAACTCGACGGTCTCCTGCGGGTTCATGCCCGCGGTCGGCTCGTCGAGCAGGAGGAGCCTCGGCTCTGTCGCGAGCGCGCGCGCGACCTCGAGGCGGCGCTGGTCGCCGTAGGAGAGATTGCGGGCCACCTCTTCGTGGCGCCGGCGCAGCCCGCAGAACTCGAGCAACTCGAAGGCATGCTCCCTCGCGCGACGTTCCTCCCTCCTGAGCGCGGGCGTGCGCACGATCGAACGCAGGATTCCGCCGTGGAGCCGTGAGTGCATCCCGACGAGGACGTTCTCGACGGCAGTCATGAGCGGAAAGAGGCGGATGTTCTGGAAGGTCCGCCCGATGCCGCGTTGGGTGATCGCGTGCGGCGGCTTGCCGGTCACGTCCTCGCCCGCGAACACGATCCGGCCGGCCGTCGGCTTGTAGATCCCCGTCAGCATGTTGAAGAACGTCGTTTTCCCGGCGCCGTTCGGCCCGATGAGGCTGACGATCGAGCGGTCCGGGATGGTGAAGTCGACGTCGTCGACCGCGACGAGCCCGCCGAACTCCTTGCGGAGGCCCTGCGCCGTGAGCAAATCGGCCATCAGCGGCTCACGTCGTAGAGCGGCTCGTCGTGAACTCCTTCGGTGAGCTCCGCCTTCCGGCGAGCGCTCGGAACGAGGCCCTGTGGGCGGAAGAGCATGACGATGACGATGATCGCGCCGTAGATCCCGAACGAGTACGCCGGAATGTCCACGGTTACCCCGAGGTTCTCGTTGAGCCAGCCGCCGATGTTCCCGAGGCCCTCCTTGTCGAGATACGCGAGAAACGCTCCGCCGACCATGACGCCCCACATGCTCCCCATGCCGCCGAGGATGACCATGCAGAGGATGAAGACGGAGATGTTGAAGAAGAAGTCGTCCGGGAACGTTCCGCTCTTGTAGCTCGCGTAGTACGCGCCGGCGATCCCGCCGAAGAACGCGCCCGCGGCGTACGCCCACGTCTTCGTACGCATCAGTGGAACGCCCATCGCTGCGGCCGCCGTCTCGTCCTCACGGATCGCGACCCAGGCCCGGCCGAGGCGGGAGTCGCGGAGCCGCAGGCTGCAGAAGACGCTGAACAGAACGAGGCCGAGGGCCGTCCAGTAGAAGAGGTCGACGCTCTTCTCGGCCGTCAGGTAATCGGCGGGGAGGCCGACGCTGCTGAGCGCCCCGAATCCCGGCGGGTCGATGGGGTTGATTCCCTGGGCGCCGTTCGTGATGTTGTGGCCGAACAGGTCGTCGCCGTTCCGGGCGACCTGCGGCAGGATCTCACCGAACCCGAGCGTCACGATCGCGAGGTAGTCCCCGCGCAGGCGTAGCGTCGGCAGGCCGATGACGACGCCGACGATCGCGGTGAAAACGCCCGCGATCGCGAGCACGAGCCAGATTGAGACGTGGATCCCGGGAAGGGTCGGATTGATTCCGACGGCGCCGAAGTGCGCGTTCAGCTCGCCGAAGTGCGGCGAGGCGAACCAGGCGGCGGTATACGCGCCGATGGCGTAGAACGCGACGTAGCCGAGGTCGAGCAGGCCGGCGTAACCGACGACGATGTTGAGCCCGATCGCCATCATGATGAAGATCAGCATCGTCACCGCCGTATCGATTGACGGAAACTGGCCGAAGATCGGCATGGCGAAGAGCGCATCCTGGTACCACGGGTACGCGACGGCGAGTGCGAGGACCGCCGTCGGGACGACGTACCGACCATGGGGAACCCGGTCGAAGCGCGGGACGGCCAGGGCCAAAACGACGACGACGAAGAGCACCGCGGACAGCCCGAGCTCGCCGAAGGCCGCGAGGACGATCAAGAAGACAAGCGCCCAGAACAGCCCCTTGAGCGCCCGCCGCCAAGACTGCGGCAGGTTGCGGTAGCGCTCCTTGTAGCGCGCGAGCCCGAGCTGGCGGGCGAGCTCCGGCCGACGGGGCGTCTCGGGACGCGCCACGCTCCTACGCTCCCTCCGGCGTCCGCTCGCCGAGCAGGCCCTCGGGCCGGAAGACGAGGATCAGAATAAGGATGCTGAAGATGATCGACTGCGTCCAGTCGCTTCCCGGCGCGAGCCAGCTAAGCCCGTTGTTGAACGACTCGATCATCCCGATCAGGAGCGCGCCGAGCACCGCACCGGCGAGGTTTCCGATCCCCCCGAGCACGGCGGCCGTGAACGCGATGAGGCCGACTCGGAAGCCCTCGAGAAACCCGATGTTCGTCACGTAGAACGCGTAGATGAGGCCGGCTGCGCCGGCAAGCGTGCCGGCAATCAGGAACGTGAAGGAGATCGTGCGGTTGACGTTGATTCCCATCATCGCGGCGGCCTCCCGGTCCTGCGCCGTCGCGCGCATCGCCTTCCCCTGCCGCGTCCGCTGGACGAGGTAGACGAGCCCAACCAGCACCGGCACGGTGATCAGGAGGACGATGAGTTTGTCGAGTGTGTACGGAACGCCTCCGATCGTGAACAGCACCGAGCGCGGGAGCGTCGGATCGGGAAGCGAGACCGGGCGTGCGCCCTTCCATGCGAGACCGACGTTCTGGAGGATGAAGGACATCCCGATGGCGGTGATGAGCGGGGCCAGCCGCGGCGCGCCGCGTAAGCGGCGGTAGGCAACGAGCTCGATCGCCGCGTTGAGCGTGCCGCAGAACGCCATGCACACAATCAGAGCGACGAGCACGGCGGGGAGCAGGACCGCGGCCGACTCACCACTCGACAGCGCGAAGACCTGCAGGGCGAAGGTTGCCGCCATCATCCCGCCGAGCATGAAGACGTCCCCGTGAGCGAAGTTGATCAGCTCGAGAATCCCGTACACCAGCGAGTAGCCGAGCGCGACGAGGCCGTACACGGCGCCGTTCGTTAGCCCGATCAGGAAGAGCGCGTAGAACTCGGACGGCGTCTTGACTGCGTTGACGGCGAGCCAGACTATGACCAGAAGGACGAGGATTCCCCCGAGCATCGGTACCACTGGGATCCGCGGGAGCGAGACGAGCGTTTCGCGTCGAACCTCTGTGGCCATCGGTGGAGAAAAAGGGCTGGGGGAGGATCCTCCCTCCCCCAGGCTTGACTGGTTTACGCGTCCGCTAGCCCTTCGCGAAGCTGACCTTGGGCGTGATGGTTGTGGAAACCTTCGCCGCCCCGCCCTTAACTTGGTTGATCGTCACTGTGCCGAGCGTCGTATCGCCGTTCTCGTCGATCTTGAACGTCCCGATGAGGCCGTTCTTGACCTGCCGGTTCGTAATCTTCTCGGCGACGTCGCCTCGCGTCCCGTCAGATTCGGCAATCGTATCCAGCATGATCTCCGCAGCCTGCGCCGCGTACACGGCGTACGGGTCGACGCTGCCCCCGACCTCGGCGCCGAACTCGCGGACGAACTCGCCTCCCCTTCCCTTCAGCTTCTCGGTCGGAATTCCCGGCGCGCTGATATACATGTTCTCAGCCGCCTGCCCGGCACCTTGAATAACGGCTGAGAACGGGGTGAACCCGTCCGGGGCGATCAGCGTAGTGCCCGGTCCTACAGCCGCTCGGATGTCCTTGATCAGCTTGCCGCCGTTGTTGCAGATGATGCCCGCGATGAAGACGCCATCGGCGCCGGACGCCCTGATTTTCCTTCCGATGGGCTCGTAGCTCGTCGCCTTCGGGTCCCACTTCTGGAAGCCCGCGATCTTGATCCCGAGCTTCTGGGCCGCGCGGCGGAAGAGCGTTGCGATTCCGACCCCGTACGTCTGGCCGTCGTTCACGACATAGACGTTCTTGAGCTTGAGCCGCTGGGCGAGCAGCGCGTCCGCTGCGCCCTGGAAGGCATCCGTCCAGACGACGCGGGCGTAGTTTCGCGTCCCGGTCGGGTAGTAGACGTCGGGCTCGCCGGACTCCGTTCCTGGTCCGCCGACGGTCAGACCAGGGTAGGTGTTCCCCGGGCTGATCATCGCGACGGGCCCGTCCGGCGCACGGTTGAGGACGGGGATGATGAGCTTGGCGCACCCCGAGTTGAACGTGCCGATGACCCCGATGACGCTCTCGTTGTTCGCGTACGAGCGCGCGTTCGACGAGCAGCGAGCCGAGTCCCATGCGCCCGCCTGGGCGGTGGCGTCGTCGCACGACTGGTAGCCGACGAAATACTTGCCCGCCTTCCACCCGCGCCGCCTGAGGACGAACTCGATCGCCTTCGTCCCCTGAAGCCACTGCGCTCGGCCTGCGCCCTGGAGCGGCAGATCCGAGGCAAGGATGAAGTCGGGCGTCCCGTTGCCGCCGAACTTGACCGGCGAGCAGGTCGCCGCCGGGAGCGCCTTCGCCTCGCCGGAGGCGGCTTGGCCGCCGTTGCCGC
>JALZFG010000514.1 GCA_030861645.1 Actinomycetota bacterium | reverse complement strand
GGCCGGCTCCGTTCAGGTGCTCGGCTGTCCGGCCGACGAAATCCACTCGCCCGGCGCGGTCCAGCGCGGCGGCGGCAAGGCGATCTCCGCCGAGGCCGGCGTGTGGGACGGGATCGACGCCGCGCTCTACGCCCACCCCGAGTTCATCGACACCGTCTCGCAGCAGTCGCTGTTCATGCGCCGCGACCGCGCGACCATCTCGGGGACGCGGTCGCTGCAGTCGGGCGCGGCCCAGCCACCGCTCGACGCAGCCGGCGTCGCCGTGCGCGCGACGCGCAACCGCGGACGGAGCGAGGTGATGCTCGAGCGGATGGTGGTCGACGGCGACGTCGAGGAGGGAACGGGCCTCGTCACCGTTGCGACGTTCCTCCTCTTCGCCGAGACAGCTGCGCGGATCGACGAGCTCGCAGCCGGGCTGCGCGAGGAGCTGCCGGACGCGGGATGGCAGGCGAGCCGCCTCGTCTGCGGCGTCCGACCCCACGCCGGGGTCGCCGCTCGTGTTGCCGAGGCGTTCGCGGCCGCCGGCCGTGACTTCGTCGCCGAACCGCCGCCGCTTCCCTTCGCGACGGATTTCGGCAACATCTCGCAGCGGATCCCGGCGGCCCTCATCGGCATCGGCCACGAGGGCGGCTGGGAGTTTCACACTGATGAAGGCGCGAGGCAGTTCGCCTCGCGGGCCGGCGAAGATGCGGCGCTCGCCCTCGCACGCGTCCTCGCCCTCGCCGCGATCAGGCTGACCGACGGCTAACGCCGGGGGAGGTCAGAGCGGGGCAGGGGTGGCTCGAACGGGCGGGCGGCGTGGGCGAAGAGGGGTCAGGCCGCGCCACCAGCCGAGCGTGGCGACCACGCTCGCGACGACCACGCCGCTCAGCTAAGAAGAGAGCATGAGCGTCTTCGCGCTCGCGGCAGCGCTCGCCGCCGCGGCGGTCTCCTTCGCGGGGGCGACCGAGAGCCGCCGGCCGCCCGTCGTCGTCGTCGACCCCGGACACAACGCCCGAGCAAACCTCGGTACGGAGCCGATCGGCCCCGGGGCGAGCCGGCGCAAGGTGAAGGACGGGGGTGGCGCGACGGGGGTCGTCTCGGGAACGCCGGAGGCCGTCGTGACGCTCGACGTCTCGCTCCGGCTGCGGCGTCTGCTCCGACGCGCCGGGGTGCGTGTGCTGCTGACGCGCACGCGGACGCGCGGCGTCAACAGAGGGAACATCGCCCTCGCGGGAATCGCGAACCGTGCGCGCGCGGATCTCTTCCTCCGCGTGCACGCTGACAGCGCGACCGACCCCTCGGTTCGCGGCACGCACACTCTCTATCCCGCACGCCGTCACGGATGGACGGACGACATCTACGCGCCGAGCCGCCGCGCCGCGCGCCTCGTTCAGCGCGCGCTCGTGCAGCGACTCGGCTTTCCGGACCGCGGGCTCGACGAGCGCGGCGACATTACGGGGTTCAACTGGTCGAACCGCCCCGCGATCCTCGTCGAGCTCGGCTTCCTCTCGAACCCCACGGAAGACCGTCTCCTGAATACGCCTGCGTACCGCCAGCGCGCGGCACGGGGACTCTGCGAGGGA
This sequence comes from Actinomycetota bacterium, assembly GCA_030861645.1. Taxonomy (GTDB): domain Bacteria; phylum Actinomycetota; class Thermoleophilia; order Gaiellales; family Gaiellaceae; genus JALZFG01. The sequence goes on along the minus strand of JALZFG010000514.1, from coordinate 623 downwards.
ACGCTCCGCTTCGTCGGCCTCGTCTCGCGGCTGGCCGAGTGCCGCACGGCCTGATGTGAAATTCCCGCAGCGATCTGACGCGACGCGGCCTTTCGTGGTGCCGTTCGCAATGGAAGACTGAGCGGCGTGCCGACGCGCGACTGGGATTGGTCGCGGCACGTCGTCGATCACCTCGACTTGCACGCGAGCGACTACGACGAGAGCGTTCGCTTCTATGCGACCGTGCTGGCACCACTCGCGATACCGGGCTGGTCCGAGGATTCGGAAAGCGAGCGGGCGACGTGCTTCACGCGCGTGAATGTCGTCGACCGCCGGCCCGCGACGACGGCTCTGCACCTGTGCTTCGTTGCCGAGTCACGCGAGCAAGTGGATGCTTTCCACCGAGCTGGCGTGGAGGCGGGGTTCCAGTCCAACGGCGCGCCGGGCTATCGCGACTACGCGCCCGGCTACTACGCCGCATTTCTTCTTGACCCCGATGGAAACAACGTCGAGGCGTTGTACCGGGACGAAGGGAACCCCGGCCGCGCCGCGCCGCCACCAGGATGATCGCAAAGGTCGAGCAGGACGAAGGCGACGACCTCCGTCTCGCTCGCGCGCCGGCGACGCCGCGCGCCGCTGTGCGC
>JALZFG010000501.1 GCA_030861645.1 Actinomycetota bacterium | reverse complement strand
GCCGCGCACTACGAGCGCGCGGGGCCGCTCGAGCAGTCCTTCGCCGGGCTCTCGCGCTACTGGCAGAAGCGGCACCGAGCGGAGGAGGAAGCGTGAGCTCGTCCGCGGGTTCGACCCGTACGAGGTGAGGCGCGGGTTCCGCCGACGGCGCCGCAGCGGGGCGGCTTCTACGGTGGGACGACCTCGGCGCGCTCGCGCGCGCTGCGGTAGACCGCCAGGTAGTCGTCCACCATCCGCTCCGGCGCGAAACGCTCCTCCACGTAGCGGCGGCACTCGAGCGGGTCGAGGGCGTCCGCGGCGTCGATGGCGGCCGGCATTTCGCGGTAGCTCTCAACGATGATGCCGCTGCGGCCGTGCTCGATCACCTCGGGAACGGCGCCGAAGCGCGTCGCGATCACGGGCGTCCCGCAGGCCATCGACTCGATCATGACGAGGCCGAACGGCTCTTCCCACTCAATTGGAAAGAGCGTCACGCGCGCGTTCTGGAGGAGCTCGACCTTCTCGCCGTGCGTGACCTCGCCCAGGTACTCGATCCCGTCGCCGAGGTGCGGCTCGACGAGCTCCCTGAAGTAGCGCCGTTCGCCGGCCTCCTGCTTCTTCCCGGCCAGCTTCAGCGGCAGCCCCGTCTCCATCGCCACGGCGATCGCACGGTGCGCGCCCTTGTCCGGGCTGATCCGTCCGAGGAACAGCAGGTACTCGCCCCGGTGCGGCTTGCACGGGTAGAGCGACAGGTCGAGCGCGTTCGCGATGTTCCCGACCCAGCGCAGATCCGGCCGCGGGTGTCGTTGGTTGAGCGAGAGCGAGATCAGCCCGAGCTGGGGAGCGAACCGTCCGATCTGCTCGTAGACGCCGCCGGCCTCGGCATCGAGCGGCCCGTGCACGGTGTGGAGCACGGGCACGTCGACGCCCGCCGAGAGCGCTGCCGCGACCAGCCCCGAATGGTCGTTGATCACGTCGAACTCGTCCGCGCGGTCGTAGCACGCGAGCGCGTGCTGGAGATCGGCAAGGCTGTGGCCGATGAGATGGCTCGGCGCGTGCTCGAAGACGGCGGAGAGCTGCGCCTTCGTCCGCGAGTCCCCGGAGGCGAAGAGGGTGACGTCGTGGCCGCGGTCGACGAGGCCGTCGGCGAGCAGCGAGACGACCCACTCGATCCCGCCGTAGCCCGCGGGAGGGACGCGAAACCAGACGGGCGCGAGCACAGCGATGCGCAGCGCGACGCTCATGCGCGGCTCACTCGGCCTCCCGAACGTGCACGCCGCCGCGCTCGACGCGGATGTCCCACAGCCGGTCGAAGACGCGCACGCCGGCGAGCCGAAGCGACCCGGCCCACGAGGGCAACTCGAGCCCCTCCTCGCTCTCGAGCACCTGCCTGCGGCGAGCCGGCCGTAGCCCCAGGAGAACCTGGAGCAGCAGGACGGGCGCGCCCGCGGCCCACGCCTGCGGCCGCGCCGCCGTCGGGTAGGCGATCGGGAACGGCGTCTCGACGCGCGGGAGCCCCGCGAACACCTCCGGCAGCTCGTAGTCGAAGTAGCTCGAGGCCTCGACCATCCGGCGGACGATCCGCTGGGCCTCCTGCCAGCGGCCGTATCGCGCGAGCCCGGCCGCGATCAGCGAGTTGTCGTGCGGCCACACGGTGCCGTCGTGGTACGAGAGCGGGTTGTAGCCCGCGTCCTCCGTCGACATCGTCCGCACGCCCCAGCCGGACCAGAGCGCCTCGCCCATCAGGCGATCGATGACGGCGTCGACCCGCTCGGGCGGCACGATGCCGCTCCAGAGTAGGTGACCGATGTTCGAGGTCAGGCTGTCGACAGGACGCTTCTCGGCGTCGAGCGCGAGCGCGTAGTAGCCCCCACGCTCGCCCACCCAGAACGACTCGTCGAAGCGCCGCCGGAGCTCCTCCGCGTCCTTCTCCAGTCGCTCCGCGAGCTCGCGGTCGCGCCAGACCTCGCGCGCGAGCTCCGCGCAGCGACGCTTCGCGTCGAAGACATACCCCTGCACCTCGCACGGCGCGATCGGCGGCCGCGCCAGCCGGCCGTCCGCGAAGCGCTGCGAGTCGTCCGAGTCCTTCCACGACTGGTTCTCGGGGCCGTGGACGCCGACCTTCAGGTACTCCACGAACCCGTCCCCGTCGCGGTCGCCGTACCGGTCGATCCACTCGAGCGCCGCAAGCGCGGCGGGACGCAGCCTGCGCACGAGACCGGCTTCGTCCGTCCAGCGCCAGACCTCGGAGAGCAGGATCAGGTAGAGCGGGGTCGCGTCGATCGTCGCGTACGAGCGCGCGTAGATGTTCCGCGCCGCTTTCCCGTGCCGGACCTCGTGGACGATTCGCCCGGGCTGAGCGTCGATGGCGGCGTTGACCTCAGTCGCTTGGAGCTCGGCGAGGGCGTGCAGGGCGCTGCGCGCAAGCTCGGGCCCGAAGAGGAGCGTCTGGAGAGACGTGATGACCGTGTCGCGCCCGAAGACGGTCATGAACCACGGCATGCCCGCCGCCGGCAGCTTCCCGCCGGCCGTGCCGCTTCGCATGCGGAGCGAGGCGAGCGCCGCGACCGAGCGGCGGAACGATCGCTCGAGGTCGTCCCAGTCGGACGTCAGCCTCGGCACGCTCAGGTTCCACGCCGCAAGCGACTCCCGAACGCGCACGCGCTCCTCGCCGAAGCGCCGCCCACTCGAGCGCGGCGCGACGGGGGAGCCGTCGAGGGAGGGGACGACCTCCATGCGCAGCTCCCACCGCTGCCGGGGCGCCAGCTCGACCTGGTAGGCGACCCTCCCGCCCTCGACGCTCCCGGCGACCGAGAGAATGACCTGCGTCTGGATCGAACCGTCATCGCGGTCGTCGAGCAGGAACTGCGCGTTCTCCGCCTCGTAGCGAGGCTCGACGGCCGACGGGAGCGGCGGCGCGCGCAGCGGGTCGCCGAGGGCGAAGTCGTAGCTCTTGACGGCGAAGATGTCGGCGAAGTCGTTCCCGAGCTCGACCGCGAGCTCGAACGACACCGCGCCCATGCTCTGGTTCTCGACGACGAGATCGTCCTGCATCGCGACGCCGACGAAGCGGTTGCGCGCGATCGAGAGGACGTCGTGATCGAGGCCGCCCGCCATCGGGTTGCGGAGGTAGAAGCCGGCCGAGAAGTACTCGACCTTGGCAGAGGACAGAAGCAGCGGCCGCTCCCCGTTGATCGTCAGGACGAGCCGCGAGAGAAAGCGCGTGTCAGCGCTGAAGAAGCCGTGAGTCTCCACCACGAGGTCGCCGCGCTCGTCACAGATGCAGAACGTCGAGCCGTCGAGGATGGTGAGCGCCACCTAGCCCTTCGCCTCCGGCGAAAGGCTGGGGCGCCGCACGATTCTCGCTCCGCTCGACTGCGCGAGCGCCTTGACGACGAGCTCGTCCACGTTCATGTATGGCGGGCGCGTGAGCGCGAACAGGATGCAGTCGGCGATGTCTTCCGGCGTCATCGCGTCCACGCCCTCGTACACGTTCCTCGCTTTCTCCTCGTCGTCGCGGAAGCGGATGAGCGAGAACTCGGTCCGGACGAGGCCCGGATCGACGGTCGTCACCCGGACCGGCCGACCGAGCAGATCCTCGCGCAGGGCGTAGGTGAAGCCGCGTACGGCGAACTTCGACGTCACGTAGAGGGCCGCGTTCTCGTACGCCTGCCGCCCGGCGATCGAGCCGAGGTTGACGATGTGGCCGCCGTCGCGAATGTGCGGGAGGCACAGCCGTGTCATCCGGATCAGGCCGTGCACGTTCGTCTCGAGCTGCACCTCCTCGTCCTCTTCCGAGCTCTCCCAGAACGGCTCGCGCCCGAGCGCGAGGCCCGCGGCGTTGACGAGGACGTCGAGCGCACCGAATTCAGCCAGCGCGGTCTCGACGAAGCGGGCGCAGCTGTCGGCGTCGGAGACGTCGAGCTCCGCAGTCACGACCCCTTCCCCGAGCTCGGCCAACCGCTCGACGCGCCGGGCGCCGGCCGCGACGTGAACGCCTGCCGCGCGGAGCGCGCGGGCGGTCGCGGCGCCGATCCCGCTCGACGCGCCTGTGACGATCGCCGTCTTGCCCGCCAGCGGGGTCACGCGGCGGGAGCTTAACCGCGCCGTCTGAGCGGCGTTTGCCGCCTGAATGCGTCGCCGAGCTCGACGGGCGCGCTCGGCGCCGGTACGTGGTCGACTTGGAGCGTCGTGTGCTCGAGCCCGAAGCGGTCGTGCAGCAGCTGCTCGAGCCCGCGCCGGACCGCGTGGCAATCGGCGTCACGTTCGACGAGAACGTGCGCCGAGAGCGACGGGAATCCGCTCGTCACCGTCCAGACATGGAGGTCGTGCACCTCGACGACGTGGTCGTGCTCGACGATCGCGCGGCCGACCGCGTCGGGGTCGACCCCGGGCGGCGAGCTCTCGAGGAAGATCCCCACCGATTCCCGGAGCAGCGTTGCGCTCGACCAGAACATCAGCCCGGCCACGAGGAGGCTCGCGAGCGGATCGAAGCGGTCCCAGCCGGTCGCGAGCACGAGTCCCCCCGCGACCGCCGTGCCCACGAACGCGGCGAGGTCGGTGACAACGTGCAGGAACGCGCCCCTGACGTTCAAGCTCGTCCGGCTCGACGGGGAAAGCAGCCGCGCCGCCGCGAGGTTGACGACGATTCCGACCAGGGCGACGGTCAGCACGATCGCTCCCTCGACGTCGGGGGGTGACGCCAGCCGACGGGCGGCCTCGTAGACGATCCAGATGGCGACCAGCAGCAGCGTGATGCCGTTGACCTGAGCCGCGAGGATCTCGACGCGCCGGTAGCCGAACGTCCAGCGGCCGCGCGCGGGCCGCGCCGCCATCGCCGCCGCGATGAGGGCGAGCGCAAGCGCGGCGACGTCGGTCAGCATGTGGCCCGCGTCCGCAAGGAGCGCGAGCGAGCCCGCGATCACCCCGGCGACCACCTCCGCCACCACGAAGGCGCCGATGAGCGCCAGCGACCCGGCCAGCGCCCGCCGATCCGCCGACTCTTCAGGCCATTCGCGGTGCGAGTCGTGCGCGTGCATTGCCGCGACTATCGTAGGGCGGAACGCGGTTCCTGAGCGCTCTCGCGCCGCGGCGACGCGCCGGCGTGGCCACCGACCCCAGCCCTTGACCCGGCGCGCTGCTTCATAGATGATGGCCGCGGGCGTGGGAGGACAATCGTCTACGTCGTGCGTGCGATGGCCACCGCCCTCTGCGCGACACACCTCGGATGCCGGCGTCGTCGACGATCGGAACCGAGGGGTCCCGAGCAGATGTAGCCAGCCGTCTCGAGAAAGGACGTGGAACCAGTGAAACATCGAGCAGTGCGAGTCATCGTCGGGCTGAGCAGCGCCGTGGCTCTCGTCGTGTTGCTGAGCATCGCCGCGGCCGGAAGCGGCACAGCGGCGCGGGGGCAGCGCGCCCTCGAGGCCGCCGCGCCGAGGGTCGCGAACGGAAAGGCGCTGAGACGGAAGTTCGGCGGTCAGAGGATCACGTTCATCGGCGACGCCGCGGTGGGGAAGAGCCACACCCGTGACGAGATGCTCGTCGCCCGCTTCACGAGGGACACGGGTATCAGGGTCAGGCTCATTCCGCACCCCTCGGGGTCCGGCGCCGCCTACGCGCAGCTGGCCCGGATCTTCGGGTCGCGCTCCTCGTCGGCCGACGTCATGATGCTCGACGTCATCTGGCCGGGCGCGTTCGCGCCGTACCTCGTCAACCTCAAGCCGGCGCTCGGCAGGGCGGCGAGACAGCACGCGCAGGGGATCATCCAGAACAACACCGTTGGCGGGAAGCTCGTCGCGATGCCGTGGTTCGGCGACTTCGGGATCCTCTACTACCGGACCGACCTGCTCAGGAAGTACGGCTTCAGGCATCCCCCACGGACGTGGGCCGAGCTCGGCACGCAGGCGAGGCGGATCCAGAACGGCGAGCGCCGCACGAATTCGAACTTCTACGGCTTCGTCTTCCAGGGCAATGCGTACGAGGGCCTGACGTGCAACGCGCTCGAATGGCTCGCCTCGAGCGGCGGCGGCACCTTCATCTCCAGCGGCAAGGCGACACTCAACAACCCAAGAGCCGCCAACATCCTGAACACCATTCGCGGCTGGGTGGGGAACATCACGCCGCGCGGCGTCACGTCCTACCAGGAGGATCAGGCGCTGAACGCGTTCGACGGCGGTAACGCCGCGTTCATGCGCAACTGGCCGTACGCGTACGCCGCGAGCCAGACGACAGACATCAAGGGCAAGTTCAACGTGACGGTGCTGCCGCACGGGGCGGGCGGCACATCCGTCGGAACCGTCGGCGGCTGGCAGCTCGGCGTATCGAAGTTCTCGAAGCACAAGCAGGCGGCGATCGAGCTCGTGCGCTACCTCACGAGCCCGGCGGTCCAGCGCTTCGACGCCATCTTCAACAGCAACGTCCCGACGATCCCGTCCGTCGCGGCGAACAAGGCGGTCCGGAGGACGAACCCCTACCTCAAGCCCGAGATCAGCAGGGTCAAGCGCGTCACGCGTCCCTCGCGCTACCTCAAGGGCCAGTATCAGCAGGGGTCGCAGTACATCTACCAGGGCATCAACCAGATCCTCAACGGGCAGAACGCGAGGTCGGTGCTACCGTCGATCTCGCAACGATTGGACCGCCTGCTCAGGCGGTAGCGCCGACGCCCAAACGGCAGTCGAGCAAGGGAGGATGGGGCCGCCGCTCCATCCTCCCTTCGCTCTAGCGACGACGATGAACTCGACGCAGGCAGCAGTTTCCGCGAGACCCCGGAGGAGGCGACGTCGCCGCTCGACGGCGCTCCAGCGCCGACAAACCCGTCTCGCCTGGATCATGCTCGCGCCCGCGCTGGCGGTCGTCGCGTTCGTGGCGTTCTATCCGCTCGGTCGAACCATCTACCAGAGCTTCACGAACCAGCAGTTCCTCGCGGGTATCGAGCCGACCAAGTTCATCGGGCTGCGGAACTACCAGGACCTCATCCACGACACGATCTTCCGCGACGCCGTTGTCGTGACCGTGAAGTTCACGGTCATCACCGTCGTCTTCGAGTTCATCCTTGGGATGTGCATCGCGTTAGTCATCAACTCCAACTTCAAGGGACGGGGCGTAATGCGGGCGGCTATGCTCATACCCTGGGCCATCCCCACGGTCATCTCGGCGCAGATGTGGAAGTGGATGTACAACGACGTGTACGGCGTGATCAACGACCTGGCAGTGAACAAGCTCCAACTGCTCGACCACAACGTAGCCTTCATCGCCAAGCCAGGGCTGTCCCTGCTGGCGATATCAGCGGTGGACATCTGGAAGACGACGCCATTCGTGGCTCTCCTGCTCCTGGCCGGTCTGCAGGTCATCCCTGGCGACGTCTACGAAGCCGCCTTCGTGGATGGGGCCAGCAGGTGGCAGCAGTTCGTCCGGATCACGCTGCCGCTGCTTCGCCCCGCCATTGCGGTCACGCTCATCTTCCGCACGCTGGACGCACTGCGCGTGTTCGACGTGTTCTACGTGATGTTCGGCGGTCGGGCGGACACTCAGACGATGGCCACGTACGACC
>JALZFG010000487.1 GCA_030861645.1 Actinomycetota bacterium | reverse complement strand
GTGTCAGCAGCTCGCCGCGGGGGTTACGGATCTCGGCCCGCCGCACCCTCGTCCCGTGCGCCGCGACGCGCTCGCGGAGCCCCAGCGCGCGCAGCGCCGTAACCGCGTTCGCAGGGACGACAAGGCCGAATCCGGCCTCTTCGAGTTGCGGGGCTCGCTCGATCACGACCGCCTCGACGCCCGCCTGCTCGAGCGCGATCGCCGCCCCGAGCCCCCCGATCCCCGCTCCGACGACAACAGCCCGCATGACTTCACCCTATGACCGCGGCGACGGCGGTACGGGCGAGTCACCGCCGTCACCGAGGGAGCTCGACCTCGGTTCGAGAGCGTCTACTTCTGCGTGGCTCAGCTTGCCGTCGCAGCCGGCCGGCGTACCTTCGCCCGAGCCGGGGCCGGGCGCTGACTTATCGCGGCGTCGCTTCTTCCGGCGACAAAGCGCACGATACGCCGGGGCGCGCGTGAGCGCAGCAAGATCGCGGCTTGACCCGCGGCTCGGCCTCGTTGTACGGTCGCCGCGCGCGGTCATATCCAACGGAGGAAGGAGGCGCGGCATGCCAGACGTCGGGCAGGCAGCGAAGCAGTTCATCGATGCGTTGAACGCGCACGACGAAACGCGGATCCGCGAGGGCTACGCCGAGAACGTCGTGTTCGAAGCTCCGGGGGGCATCCGGATGGAAGGTCGCGACGCCGCGACCGAGTACGCCATGTCGTTCGTGCGGGCGTTCCCAGACGTTCGACTCGCGGTCGCGAACCAGGTCGAGGGCGGTGACTGGGTCGCATTCGAGATCACGTTCGAGGGGACGCACCAGGACACGCTCGAGGCCCCGGCCGGCGCGATCCCGGCAACGAACCGCCGCATCACTGGCAAGGGCGCTGAGTTCATCCGGATCGAAGACGGGAAGGTCGCCGAGGAGCACCTGTACTTCGATCAGGTGGAGTTCCTGACGCAGCTCGGCGTCATGGAACAGGAGGCGGCGACAGCATAGGTCGCGCTTGATCGAGTTTGAGCGTGCCTGCGCCGCACACGGCGGCGGTCACAGCACCGGTCAGTTCTCGACGACGGTGCTCTTCTCGATCCTGTAGCCGCTCTCCAGGCAGTCGGACTCCGAGCGGAGCGAGTTCGGCTCGTAGTCGCGCGGTACGAGGACGTAGTTGAACTGCCAGAGCGCGGAGTACTTGTCCATTCCGGGGATGGAGTCGTAGATGTTGTACTGGCCCGGGACTCGCTCCGGCTCTCTTCCGTCCTTGAGCTTTCCACGCTCGTCGAGCTCGACCGAGTAGACGACCTGGTACTCCTGGGCGACCTTGTTCCCTCGCGCTTCGCGATTTTCGTCGAAGTCGATCTCGACCTCGCCGCTCTCGACCGCGTAGACGATTCGGCCGTCGAACCACACGCGTTCGATCTCCATCGCAAACGGGTTGTCGTACGTCAGATCCTCGACGCCGTCGGGACGAAAGGGCTCTCGTGGTCCTTCGGGTGCGAGGTCGCCCTCCCTGACGCACCACACGCCCTCTTCCTCCTCCGCCGGAACCCGCGGAACCTCACGCGACATCGCTCCTCCTCTCTGCGGCCTCACGTCATCCTGCCTGCTGAATCGTCCCCGACCCTATCGCCGTGCGGCCGGAGCGGTCGCGTTCCTAGCGAGCGCTGCGCCGGAGCAGGCGGCGCAGCAGCGACGTCGGCGGGTCCCGCTCCGCGTTCCACTCCTCGCGGAGCGGAAACTGTCCCTCTCGGCGCGCGGTCACGACGCACTCCGTATGGGCGTGTCGGCGCCTGGTCGCATCGCCCTCGGGAACGATCAGCAGGTGGTCGCTCATAGCGTGGAGGCGCTGCCCGCAGAACGGACAGCGGTAGCTGGCCGGCTTGCCGTTGCTCGCGGGCCTGATCGACCACCAGCGGGCCTGCTCGATATCAGCCACGCGAACGAATCGTGCGGAACGGCGCTCGCCCTCGCCGGGCGCTCGAGGATGCGTCAGTTCGAGCGCGTCTCGTAGCGCCGTGCGCCGTCCTCCGGGAGCGTCTCCCAAGGCGCGACCGACCGGACGAAGATGTGCGCCTCGGGTTTCCGGTCGAATGGGCTGTCGAGGGCGGTCAGGCGGACGCTCGTGTGTGGCGATGCGGGCCAACCACCGCCGAAGAGGTTCGAGCCGCAGACGGAGCAGAACGTCTTCGCCGTTCCCTCTGCCGGCTGGAAGGTACGAACGAGGTCCCCGCCGTCGAGGATCGCGATCGCGTCAGAGCGGACGCGTCCGCTCACCGTCCCGGCGCCGCCGGAGATCTTCTTGCAGGTGGTGCAATGACATGCGGAGACCCTCTCGAACGGCTGCGTCACCTCGAACCGCACGCCTCCGCAGAGGCAGCTTCCTCGCAGATCGGCCACGCTCCGAGCCTACACCCTCGGCGAGGGCGTTCGCGACGCGGGAGAAGCGTCCTTTCCAGCGCTAGCGTTCGCCCGATGGCGCGCGCTCGGACGGTCGAGGAACGGCCCGAAGGCTTGCTCTACCGGCCGGACTTCATCTCGGAGCCGGAGGAGCAGCAGATCCTCGCCGTCCTCGAGGCGATGGAGTTCCACGAGGTGACGATGCGCGGTCAGACGGCGCGCCGAACGGTTCGGCACTTCGGGTTCGACTACGACTACGAGAACTGGCGCCTGACGCCCACCGACCCGCTGCCGGAGTCGCTCGCCTGGGTTCGCGACCGCTGCGCCGAGCTCGCGGAGGTCGAACAACCGGAAGAGCTTGCCCAGACTCTCGTCTCGCGGTACCCGCCCGGGGCGACGATCGGCTGGCATCGCGACGCGCCGATGTTCGGGTCACCGGTCGTCGGGGTCTCGTTGCTCTCCGCCTGCCGAATGCGGTTTCAGCGCAGCGTCGGCGGCGTTCGGCGCGTCCACGAGCTTCATCTGGCGCCGCGCTCGGCGTACCTCCTAGC
>JALZFG010000480.1 GCA_030861645.1 Actinomycetota bacterium | reverse complement strand
GACCCGGGCGGCGTCGACGCGCGCCGCCCGCATCAGCGCGCGAAGGCCGCGGTTGCTGCTGCGCGCGAGCGCCCGCAACCCCGCGATCGCGAGGGAGCGGTTCTCGCCGACGAGCGGGACGAGATCGGCGATCGTGGCGACGCCGACGAGGTCGAGGTGGCGGCGCAACGCGGGCGATTCGGCCCCGAGCAGGGCCTGCCCGAGCTTGAAGACGACGCCCGTGCCGGAGAGGTCGGGAAAGGGGTACCGCGACGCGCACGTGGCGACGACAGGGCAGTCCGGAAGCCGGTCGCCGGGCCGATGGTGATCCGTGACGACAACCTCGAGCCCACGTGCGCGGGCTTCGGCGACCTCGTCGACGGCCGTGATCCCGCAGTCGACGGTGACGACGAGCCCGCAGCCCGCGCTCGCGAGCCGCGCCAGCGTTTGCCGAGAGAGTCCGTACCCTTCGTCGAAGCGGCTCGGGAGGTGCCAGTGTGCGTCGGCGCCGAGCTCGCGCAGGATGAGGATGGCGAGGGCGGTCGCGCAGATCCCGTCGGCGTCGTAGTCCCCGTGGACGCAGATGCGCTTGCCGGCTGCGACCGCCCCGCGAATCGCCTCGCACGCCTCCGCCATCGCGCCGAGGAGGAGGGGATCGTGAAGCGGCTGCTCGCCCTCGAGGAACGCCCTCGCCTGGCGCGGATCCCGGCATCCGCGCCGGACGAGGACGCTCGCCGTAATCTCGCTAACCCCGACGGCGCGGGCGAGCGAGGCAGCCTCGGCGTGCGAGCACGGAGCGATCGTCCATCGACCCTGCTGCATCGTCCGGCCACCGTACGAGCGGCGTCGGACGGACCTTCCGGCGCTGCTCTGCTACGGCTGCTGGCGGCGGCGGCGCAGCGGCTCGACCGCGATCCGCGTCCAGAGGACGACGAGGGCGGCCGCGGCTCCGAACGACACCACGATCACCGGCGCGAGGATCGCGGCGCGCGAGAAGGACATGTCGAATGCCCACGAGACGAGCAGGACGAGCCCGACCGAGACCACCGCGGACGCGAGCAGCAGCGAGAACCGCATCTCCGCAGGCTATCGTTGCCCCCGTGCGCGACGTCGAGTACTCGTCGGGAAGCGATTTCGTGATCGAGTTCCTGACCTATCAGCTCGGCTTCAACGCCTGCGACTTCGAGGAGCGCGTCACCGCCGCCGCCGTGAAGCTCGGCATCGTCGAGGACAACGAGCTCGACGAGGACGAGACGGCCGACCTCGTCGAGCTCGCCGCCGACGGCCAGATCGCGGAGGCGCGGAGCGCCCTCGGACACTACTTCGTTCGGCACTGGGAACGGCTCTCCCTGGTCGACGGCGAGTCGCTCGTCTACTGGCTCCGCAAGCTCGTCTTTCGGGGAGCGTGGCTCGACCACCGTGTGAAGCAGGGCCTGCTCGACGTCGCCTGGGACGACGAGTCGGCCGACTTCGGGTACCGCGACCCGAACGGCGACCGCGCCCTCCTCGAGCTGGCACCGGTCCCCTCCTGGCACGAGTTTCAGTTTCGCCGCTAGAACAGCCTTTCGCGGTCCGCGGCCGCGCCGAGGTGCGCGCGGCCGAGCTCCGTCACGACGCGGCCCCGCGGGGTCCGCTGGAGGAAGCCGAGCTGGAGCAGGTACGGCTCGTAGACGTCCTCGACGCTGTCGGGCGCCTCTCCGAGCGCGACCGCGAGCGTCGAGAGCCCGACCGGCCCCCCGCCGAACTTCTCGAGGATCGTCGCCAGGAGCTCGCGGTCGGTTCGCTCGAGCCCCCGCTCGTCGATCTCGAGCAGCTCGAGCGCCTCGCGCGCGATCGCGTCGGTCACCCGCCCGTCGTGCCGCACCTCGGCGACGTCGCGCACGCGACGCAGGATGCGGTTCGCGACGCGCGGGGTGCCGCGGGCGCGGCCGGCGATCTCGACGGCCGCATCGCCGTCGATCTCGATGCCGAGGATCCGTGCCGAGCGGCAAACGACGCGGACGAGCTCCTCCGGCTCGTAGTAGCCGAGGCGGAACGTCATGCCGAACCGGTCTCGCAGCGGCGTGGTCAGGAGCCCCGTGCGCGTCGTCGCGCCGACGAGCGTAAACGACGCCAGGTCGAGCGTCAGCGTGCGTGCGGCCGGCCCCTGGCCGACGACGATGTCGAGCCGGAAGTCCTCGAGCGCCGGGTACAGGATCTCCTCGACGGCGCGGTTGATCCGATGGATCTCGTCGACGAACAACACGTCCCGAGCTTCGAGGCCGGTCAGGATCGCGGCGAGGTCGCCCTTGCGCTCGAGCGCGGGCCCGGCGACGGTCCGGATGCCGACGCCGAGCTCCTCGCGCACGATGTAGGCGAGGCTCGTCTTGCCGAGGCCCGGCGGGCCGACGAGGAGGACGTGATCGAGGGCATCAGCGCGTCCTCGCGCCGCCGCCAGTGCGATCGCGAGCTGCTCCTTGATCCGCTCTTGGCCGACAAAGTCCTCGAGCCGGCGCGGCCGCAGCGTCCGGTCGAGGTCGTCCTCGTCCACCTGCAGCTCGGGGGCGAGAACGTGGCTCACGCCGCCTGCCTCAGAGCCTGGCGGACGCGCTCCTCGAGCGGCAGCTCGGGATCGATCACCGCGAGTGCCTGTTCGGCCTCGGCGACCGAGAAACCGAGCTCGACGAGCGCCTCGCGCGCCACCAGGTGTGGCCGCGCCGCCGGGTCCGGCGGCCTTTCCGCGTCCTCGCCCGTCAGTCCAAGCTTCTCCTTCAGCT
>JALZFG010000460.1 GCA_030861645.1 Actinomycetota bacterium | reverse complement strand
GGGAGCTCGATCACGTCGACGCCGAGAGGCTCGCCGAGGAGGCCGCGCTCCTCCAGCTCGGCGCGGATCTTGCGCGCGACGGATTCCGCCCGCCCCTCCACCGAGCCACGGAGCGTCGAGATGCCGGCGCGCGAGCGCTCGTCGCCGAGCCACGGGTTGTAGAGCCTGTGGTGGCGCGCCGCCGACCCGAAGTCCCACATGATCGGCTCGTCGCCGCGCGGAAGCAGGCAGAAGCGGATCAGCTTGTCCATCGCCCACGTGCCGATGTGGGTCGCCGTGACGTAGCGGATGTTGCTCATGTCGAAGCAGAGCAGCGCGCCGAGGTCGGAGGCGGCGAGATGCCGCTTCGCGCGCTCGAGGCGCTCCCGGCGGAGGCGGTCGAAGTCGATCCGCTCCTCCCAGTCGACCGCCATCGTCCCAAAGGTCTTCAGTGCCATCGCTACCCCCTTCCCACGAGTGACATGGCGAGCTCGAACACGCGCTCCGGCGTGGGGACGGTCTGGTCCTCGAGCACCGGCGAGAAGGGGATGGGAACGTCCATCGCCCCGGCGCGCGCCACGGGCGCGTCGAGGTGGTAGAAGGCCTCCTCGGCGATCACCGCCGCCAGCTCCGCCGACGCGCCGTAGCTGCGGTGGCCCTCGTCGACGACGATCGCGCGGCCGGTCTTCTGCGCCGAGGCCACCAGCGTCTCGCGGTCGAGCGGCACCAGCGTTCGAGGGTCGACCACCTCCGCGCTCACGCCCTGAGCGGCGAGGAGCTCGGCCGCGTCGAGCGCGACGTAGACCATCGAGCTCGTGGCGACGATCGTCACGTCCTCGCCCTCGCGCTTCACATCGGCGACGCCGAGCGGGATCGTGTACTCGTCGCCCGGCACCCGTCCCTTGGTCGCGAACATCATCTTGTCCTCGAAGAAGACGACCGGATCGTCGTCGCGAATCGCCGTCTTCAGCAGCCCTTTCGCGTCGTAGGGGGTGGACGGTACCGCGACCTTGAGGCCGGGCATGTGGGCCAGCCACGCGTGCAGGCTCTGGCTGTGCTGCGCTGCCGAGCGGCGCGTGGCGCCCAGCGTCGTCCTCACCGTGAGCGGCGCGTGCAGCCGCCCGCCCGACATGTAGCGAACTTTCGCGGCCTGGTTGACGAGCTGATCCATGGCCAGCGTGAGGAAGTCGCCGAACATGATGTCGACGACCGGGCGCATCCCCGTCATCGCCGCGCCGAGCCCGAGCCCGGTGATGCCGGCCTCGGAGATCGGTGAGTCGATCACGCGCTCGGGGCCGAACTCCTCGACCAGGCCCGACATCACCTTGAACGGCGTCCCCGCCTCGGCGACGTCCTCGCCGATGACGAAGACCCTCGGATCGCGGCGGAGCTCCTCGGCGAGCGCCTCGTTCACCGCCTGCGACAGCGAGACCTCGCGCATACCCTCGTGCTCCTTCGGAAGCCGCTGAACGCTCGGGCTAGGCGTAGACATCCTCGCCCACCTCCTCGGGCTGCGGATACGGAGCGGCGAGCGCGTACTCCGCGGCGGCCGCGACCTCGCTCGCGACCTCGGCCTCGATGCGCTCGAGCGCGCTCTCGTCGGCGACACCTTCGGCGAGGAGCCAGCCGCCCAAGAGCCCGATCGGGTCGCGCTCCGACCGCCAGCGCTCCTCCTCCTCCCCGGAGCGGTAGTACGCGCGGTCGACGTCGCCGACGTGATGGCCGTGGTAGCGGTACGTGCCGCAGATCAGGAAACTCGGACCCTCGCGCCGCCGCCCGCGCTCGACGGCGCGAGACGCGGCCGCGTACACCGCGCGCACGTCCTGGCCGTCGACCTCCGCGACCTGCATCCCGAATGCGGCCGGCCGCGCGGGGAGCTCGCCGGCGGTCGTCTCGCTGTAGTGCGTGTACTCGTTGTAGAGGTTGTTCTCGCAGACGTAGACGACGGGGAGCTTCCACAGCGAGGCCATGTTCATGACCTCGTACAGGATCCCCTGGCCGAGCGCACCCTCGCCGAAGAAGCAGACGGCGACGTCGTCGGTCCCGCGCGCCTTCGCGGAGAACGCCGCTCCCGTCGCGATCCCCGTGGAGCCGCCGACGATCGCGTTCGCGCCGAGGTTGCCGTTCTCGTGATCGGCGATGTGCATCGAGCCGCCCTTGCCGCGGCAGTACCCCGCCTCCTTGCCGAGCAGCTCGCAGAACATCCGGTCGACCGATGCGCCCTTGGCCAGGCAGTGCCCGTGCCCGCGGTGCGTGCTCGTGATGACGTCGCTTCGCCGGAGCGCCTCGCAGACGCCGACCGCGACGGCCTCCTCGCCGATGTACAGATGCGCGAGACCCGGCATTTTCGCGCTCCGATAGAGCTCGTTCACGTGCTCCTCGAAGGTTCGAATCTTCCACATCTGCTCGTACATGCGCAGCCCAAGCTCGGGCGAGATCGCGAGTGGATGCTGGGTCTCCGTCGCCATTAGCGCCGCGCCGCCTCGAGACCCGCCAGCTGGGCCAGCACCTCGTAGACGACCGCAAAGTCCTCGTGACCTCGCCCCAGTCCGCGCGCCGCGGTCAGGAGTTCGTTCGAGACGGCGGTCGTCGGCATCGAGACGTCGAGCTCGCGACCGGCCTCGAGCGCGAGCAGCATGTCCTTCTGCATCATGTTGACGTCGAACCACGCCTCGTCCGGCAGCTCGAGCACGAACGGCGCCCGGTACTTCAGCATCGGCGAGGCGATGACGCTCTTCAGCATCACGTCGAGGGCGACCTCGCGGTCGATCCCGTCCTTCTCGGCGAGCAGCAGGCCTTCGGAGAACGCAACCATCTGGACGGCCAGGCTGAGGTTGATCGCGATCTTCATCAGGAGCGCCTGGCCGTTGTCCCCCACGCGCGTCACCGTGGGGCCGACGTCGAGGAGCAGCGGTTTCACGCGCTCGAACGTCTCCTCGCTGCCGCCGACCATGATCGAGAGGCGACCTTCTTCCAGCGTGCTCACGCTGCCGGAGACGGGAGCGTCGACCATGTCGGCACCGACGGCGCGC
>JALZFG010000453.1 GCA_030861645.1 Actinomycetota bacterium | reverse complement strand
GACCCGGTCGCCCGCGCCGGCGAGCCGCTCGGCGATTGCGCGCCCGATCCCCGACGCGCCGCCGGTGACGAGGGCTACCTTGCCGGTCACGGAATGAGCACGACCTTGCCGACGTGGCGGCGCTCCTCGATCAGCCGATGCGCCTCCGCCGCCTCTGCAAGCGCGAAGCGGGCGCCGACGACGGGGCGGACCGCGCCGCGTGTCCAGAGCTCGACGACCTCGCCGATCGCTTCGCGCACGACATCCGTGCGGTGGCGCATGAGCCGACCGAGGAAGAGGCCGCGCACCGCGACGTTCCGCCCGACCAAGAGGGCGGGGTTCAGGTCTTCCCAGGCGCCGCCCGCGGAGCCGATCGCGACGAGCACGCCGAGCGGGTTCAGGATCCGGAGGCTCCGCGTCAGCACAGCTCCGCCGACCGGGTCGAGCACGAGGTCGGCGCGAACGCGCCGGTCGAACTCGTCGTAGCCGTACGCCTCGTCCGCTCCCAGGTCGAGGGCCCACCGGCGCTTCTCCGCCGAGCTCGCGGTCGCGACGACGCGGGCGCCGAAGTGCCTCGCGAGCTGGACCGCGGCTGAGCCGACGCCGCCCGCCGCAGCGTGCACGAGCACGGTTGCCCCCGGCCCGACGGAGCCGTGCCGCAGCGGCAGGTACGACGTGAGGAACGTCAAGAGGAAGGCCGCGCCCTCCTCGAAGGACGCGCCGTCCGGAAGCGGCACGAGCCACTCCTCGTCGACGGCCACGAGCTCGGCGTACCCGCCCTCGCGCGGCAGGCCGATTACACGCCGCCCGTCCACGTCGCCGGCGACCTCGGCGCCGGGCGTCGTTGGCAACGGCGGCGCCTGGGGATAGCGGCCCTGCCGGACGAGGATGTCGACAAAATTGATCCCCGCCGCGCGGACGCACACGAGCGACTGCCCCTCGCGAGGCTCCGGGTCGCGGATCTCGGTGTACTCGAGCTTCTCGGGACCGCCGATCTCGCGGAGGAGAACGCCCTTCACCTCACGCGCCGACGGGCGTCCGCGCGAACTGCTCCCTGAGCGCCGTCTTCTTGAACTTTCCGACCGCCGTCTTCGGGATCTCGTCGACGAACTCGAACCGATCCGGCAGCCACCACTTCGGGAACCGCCCCGCGAGGTGCTCGCGCAGCTCCTCCTCGCTGACCGTCTGACCCTCCCGCGGCACGACGACGGCGAGCGGCCGCTCCTGCCACTTCTCGTGCGGGATTGCGATCACCGCCGCCTCGGCGACGGACGGGTGCGCCATGATCGCGTTCTCGAGGTCGACCGACGAGATCCACTCGCCGCCAGACTTGATCACGTCCTTGCTTCGGTCCTTGATCTGGATGAAGCCGCGCGGGTGCATGGCGACGATGTCGCCGGTCTTGAACCACCCGTCCGGCGTCCAGCGGTCCTTCAGGTCGTCGTCGGCGTAGTAGGACGAGGCGACCCACGGTCCGCGCACCTCGAGCTCGCCCATCGACTCGCCGTCCCAAGGCACGTCCGCCTCGCCGTCGCGCACGCGGATCTCGACGAACGGAAGCGGGATCCCGGCCATCGCGGCGACGTCGAACTGCGTTTCCTCGTCCGCCTCGCGGAGATCGCCGACGAAGTCGGTCACTGAGGCGACCGGCGATGTCTCCGTCATGCCCCAGCCCTGTACGACGCTGAGCCCGTGGCGCTGCTTGTACGCCGCGATCATCGAGCGCGGCACGGCGGCGCCTCCGACCAGCATCCCCTGCATGTGCGAGAGGTCCCACTTCCCAGGGCTCGCGTCGAGCACCTGCAGCAGCCCCAGCCAGATCGTGGGCACACCGGCCGTCCACGTCACCTTCTCGTGGACGAAATCCTCGAGCAAGCTCTCGGGGTCGAGGTACGGCCCGGGGAAGACGAGCTTCGTGCCCAAGATCGCGCCCAGGTACGGGTAGCCCCACGCGTTCGCGTGGAACATCGGCACGACCGGGAGGAGGGCGTCGCCGTGCGCGACGCGGAGCCCGAGGGGCGAGAGCGACGCGACGCCGAGCGCATGCAGGATCGTCGAGCGGTGCGAGTACACGACGCCCTTCGGGCGACCGGTCGTGCCGCTTGTGTAGCACATCGCCGCGGCTTCGCGCTCGTCGAGCTGCGGATCCTCCCACTCGTCGGGACTCGCGGAGTCGAGCAGCTCCTCGTAGGAGTCCTCGACGACGAAGACGTGCTCGATCTGGGTCTGGTCCTTGAACTGCTCGAGCAGCGGCAGCAGGCTCCGGTCGACGATCACCGCCCTGTCGCCGCCGTGATCCGCGATGTAGCCGATGTCGGTCGGGTGGAGGCGCAGGTTGAGCGTGTGCAGAACCAAGCCGGCGCACGGGATCCCGAAGTACGCCTCGAGGTGCTGGTAGTGGTTCCAGCACAGCGTCGCGACGCGGTCGCCTCGCTCGAGCCCGAGTCGCTGCAGCGCCACCGCCAGCCGCTTCGCACGCCCGGCCATGTCGCGATACGTGTAGCGGTGAAAGCTCCTGTCGGGGAGCCGCGTGACGATCTCCTCCTCCCCGAAGTACGTCTCCGCGCGCCGCAGAACGGGCGGGAGCGTGAGCTGGTACTCCATCATCAGACCCTTCATTGCTCCTCCTCCTCGCGGTCTCGCCGAATGGTGGCGCATCCGATGCCGGCCGGCAATTGGCGCTCCGCGCTCGATTACGCCTCCGTCGCGAGCTCCTCGCTTGCGAGCTGCTCGACCGCGGAGACGGTCCTCGCCGCTTTGCCGCGTTCGATCCGATCCATCCGCTTACGAAACTGCGTCGTCGCGAACGCGAGGATCTCCTCGATCGGGACCCCGAACGGCGTCAACTCGCTCTCGCTGCTAGCGAAGGTCTCGCGGATCGAGGCGATCGCCGGCTCGAGCAGCTCCTCCATGCGCTGTCGCACGCGGGGCCAGAGCGACGCGTCCTCGGCGACGAGGCGCGAGAGGAGGTAGACGCCGTAGGCGATGTGGCGCGACTCGTCGCGCTTCACGAGCGCGAGACCTCGTCGGAGCCCGGGGAAGAGGTCGGCGCGCTCGAGCGAGGTGACGTACGTGTGGTAGCCAGTCTCGGCCAGCACGCCCTCGACGATCATGGTGTACGTCACCGCGGCGTCGACCTGCGCCTCCGGCGAGGGGTCGCGCAGCAGCCGGTGCATCGCCTCGGGCAGCTCCTCGTAGAAGAGCCTTCGGTAGCTCGGCGTGTGGAAGCCGTGGAGGTCGCGGTCGACGCGGCAGACCTCGTCGAGGAAGCGGCGAAAGAACTCGACGTGCTTCGCCTCCTCCCACAGGAAGGTCGTGAGGAACATCTCTTCCTCGAGGCGTCCCTCCGCCGCGATCACCTGAATCAGGGGCAGCAGGTCGAGCGTGACGCTCTCCTCGCCCGCCTGGAAGAGCGACGTGACCTGGAGGAGCGACACGCGCTGCTCGTACGTCAATCGCTCCCAGTCCTCGATGTCGCGGGTAAGGTCGATCGCGCGCGGGTCCCAGGCGCCGAGCCGCTTCGCCTTGTGGTAGAGCCGCATCGGGAGGCTGTCGTGGCGCAGGCCCTCCGCGCGCGTCGTCGTGAACGCTTCCCGGGTGGCTGGCATCGGCTCGACGCCCGCGTGCGCTAGCGCGGCGCGGCCGCCGGCGCGAGCGGCGCCCCCTCGAGCAC
>JALZFG010000451.1 GCA_030861645.1 Actinomycetota bacterium | reverse complement strand
GGACGGCGACGGCGACCGCGACGAGGACGATCGCGAGCAGAACCACCCAGCCTCGCGGCGTCGTCGGCCAGCGCCGCCTCGCGCCGTTCAGCTCCTCACCCGACGTCGCTCGGGATCGTAGACGGGGTGGCGCACGACGACTCCGGGAACAGGCGTGCCGTCGAGCCGCGCCTCGATGCGCGTCCCGGCGTGGGTGAGATCGCTCTGGATCTTCGCGAGCCCGAGCGTCCTGCCCCCGCGGTAGGGCGAGACGACCGCCTGCGTCACGAGCCCCGCCTCCCGGCCCTCGACGAAGATCGGCGCGCCGCTCGCCTCGTCGCCGCCCGACTCGAGCTCGACGCTCGTCAGCCGTAGCTGCGTCGCTTCCTTGTCGCGCGCGAGCGCCTGCTTGCCCTGGAAGTCGGCCGGCTTGTCGAGCTCGACCGCCCAGCCGAGCCCGCACTCGAACGGCGACACCGTGCGGTCGTACTCGACCCCGCCGATGATGAACCCGCCCTCGATCCGGAACAGGTCGAGCGCGTTCATGCCGATCACCTTCATCCCCTGCGGCGTGCCGGCCTCGAGGAGGGTATCCCAGAGCTCGAGCGCGCGCTCGCCGGGCACCCAGAGCTCCCAGCCGAGCTCGGCCGTGTACCCGAGACGAAGCATGAAGATCCCGGAGATGCCAGCGACCTCGACGTTCTCCTTGCAGGTGTAGTAGGGAAAGCTGTCGTTCGAGAGGTCGGCGCTCGCGAGCGGCTGGAGGATTTCTCGCGCCTTCGGCCCCTGGAGCGGCAGGTGCCCCACCTCGTCGGTGAAGACCCGCACCGAGATCCCCGCCTCGCCCGCTCGCTCTCGAAAGATGCGCTCGTCCTCGTCGCTCGCGCCGCAGAAGCGAACGCGGTCCGGCGCGAGCACCTGCACGGTGCAGTCGTCGATCATCTTGCCGTTCTCGTCCACGAGGGCGCTGTAGACCATCTGGCCGGGCCGGAGCCTCGAGACGTCGCGCGTGACGACGGCGTTGACGAGATCGAGGGCGCGCTCGCCTTCGAGGTCGAGCTTCCGCAGCATTCCGAAGTCCATCAGCCCGGCCGCCTCGCGCACGGCGCGGTACTCCTCCTGCGTCTCCGTCACGACCGTCGGCGCCCAGTAGCCGAAGAGGTCCATCCACTCGTCCGTCATCGCCTGCAGGCGGGGGTAGAACGCGGTTTCCTTCGTCACGGCGACTCCTTTCGCTCCGGGCTTTCCCGTCTTCTCGCGTTCCGGCGGAAGCGTGCGTGTGCTGGGGTGAGAACGATCATCGCGCGGGCGTTCGCTGCGCCGGGGGGCGCGGGGCGGCCGCGGGAACCTCGAGCGACTCGAGCACGAGCTCCGAGAGCTCGCGCAACTCGATGTCGCCCTGGTGGCCCGAGGTCTTGATCGCGTCCTCGTACATGGTCACGTCCTTCGGGCACGCAACGACGAAGTAGTCGAGCGGGCCGAGCGCGAGCGCTTCCTCGATCCGCAGCTCGCTCGGCCGCGGCGATTCCTCCGCCTTCAGCTCCTTCATCCAGATGCGCCCGCCCCCTGCCCCGCAGCAGAACGAGTTGTCCCGGCTGCGCGGCATCTCCCGCAGTTCGACGCCGATCGCCTCCAGCACTCTCCGCGGCGCTTCGTAGACGCCGTTGTAGCGCCCGAGCGTGCACGGGTCGTGGTAGGTGACGCTGTAGCCGAGCGGCTTGCGCGGAACGAGCGCGCCGCGCTCGATCAGCTCGAGCAGCAGCTGGGAGTGGTGCAGCACCGTCCACGACCCGCCGAAGTCCGGGTACTCGTTCCGCAGCGTGTGGAACGAGTGTGGGTCCGAGGAGAAGATGCGCTCGAACTCGCAGCCGGAGATCGTCCGGACGTTCGCCTCCGCGAGCGAGGCGAAGAGGCCCTCCTCCCCGACGCGGCGGACGTCGCAGCCGCCCGTCCTCTCCGCGTCGAACAGGATCCCGAAGTCGGCGCCGGCGTGGTGGAGGATGCGCGCGAGCGAACGCGTCGCCTTCTGATTGCGCGGGTCGAAGGAGGCGTAGTCGCCGACGAACCACAAGAGCTCCGCCGGCTCCCTGCGGATGTCCTTCACCTCGAACTCGAGCTCCTTCGTCCACCGGGCCCGCTTGCGCCTCGGCTCGCCGAAGGAGTTCCCCGTGCTGTGGATCGTCTCGAGGGTCGATTGGAGCATGGAGTCCAGCTCGCCCTGCTCGACGAGCCTGCGCCGCAGCTCGAGGATCATCGGAACGTGCTCGATCCCGACGGGGCAGATCTCGACGCAGGCCATGCACTGCATGCACGACCACATCGTCTCCGCCCGGATCGGGTCGCCGAGGATCGGCTCCTTCTCCTCGTGGAGAGGCGGGAGCCCGAGCACGCTTCGGATTCCCATCGCGCCCTCCGC
Organism: Actinomycetota bacterium; assembly: GCA_030861645.1. Taxonomy (GTDB): domain Bacteria; phylum Actinomycetota; class Thermoleophilia; order Gaiellales; family Gaiellaceae; genus JALZFG01. The sequence continues at coordinate 187 of JALZFG010000451.1, read as the reverse complement.
CTGCTCGCGAAGGTCGAGGACGACGTCGCGCGGCGACAGCGGATAGCCGGAGTTGGTCGCGGGGCAGGCGGCGTGGCACTTGCCGCACTTCGTGCAGGCGTCGACCTGGAGCAGGTACTTGGGTGGGAGGTCGGTGATCCTGCCGTAGCCGACCTCCTCCGGCTTGGCGTCGGCTGCCACCGGGGGC
>JALZFG010000450.1 GCA_030861645.1 Actinomycetota bacterium | reverse complement strand
GATGCGCGCCGCGTCGTGCGCGTCACCGTCACCGTTCGGATCGACGGCGCGCTCGAGCCCGGCGATCAATTGGTCGGTCCTGCCGTAGACGGCCCAGTCGCCGGCAACATCCCGCTGCCAGCCCGCGACTCGGATGGGCAGCACTGTGGCAGACCGGGCGATGCCGCGCGCGCCGCGCCCCTTCCCGACGACAAGCCCGGCGAGCTCGGTCCCGTGGCGCTCGAGGTCGGTCGGATCGCCCGGGCGAGCCTCGGCGACGGCGGAGTCGTCCCCGTCGACCACGTCGTACCCGGTCTTGACGCGGCCGGCGAGAAGCGGCTGCACGCGATCGACGCCGGTGTCGAGCAGCGCCACGGTCACGCCGCGACCGGTGGCACCTGGAAGCGAGATCGCGTCGAGCCCGCTCGAGCCGGAGCCGAGCGCCCGCGTGCTCGAGGACCTGACGGATGCGGGATAGACAGCCCTGACCGGATAGAGTCCGCGAACCTCGGGCATTCGCTCGAGCAGCGAGACGGCGCGCGGATCCAGCGGAGCGGAGAAGCCGTTCACGACACGCACGTAGCTGAAGTCCGGGCGGATGACGACGCCCTGGAGCGCGAGCCGCGAGATCACCTCGCGTTGCTGCGCGAGCGTCTGACGCGTCCACGATCGCTCCTGGACGTCGCTCGCCCGCCTCCCAGCGCGCGCGACGCGGTCGGCCAACGACGGCGCCCGCAAGATGACGAGCTGGCGCTGACCGAAGGCGACCTGCGCGCGCTCATCGCCGACGAACCCACTCCAGGCCTCCGCCGCCGTCGCCGACGGAGAAGCCGAAGCCGCGGCGCGAGCGCCGTTCCCGCCACCGCCGCTTCCGACGACGACGAGTGCGGCCGTCGCGGCGAGCGCGACGATCGCGAGCGGTCCGACTTGACACGGCTCACGCCGTCTCGCCGGAGGCGTAGGCATCGAGCGCAAGGTAGCGAGGATAGGGGAGAGCGTCCGCGTACCTCGCCGCCGAGGCGATCATCGCGGCGTTGTCGGTGCAGAGAGGAAGCGGGGCGAAGTCCGCAGTCGGGAGCGACGAGCGCAGCTCGGAGTTTGCCGCGACGCCGCCTACCACGGCGATCCGCTCCGCCCGCAGGCGCTCGACGGCGGCGTGCGTCCGCTCGACGAGCGCTCGCACGAGCGCGCGCTGGTAGCTGGCTGCGAGATCCGCGCGGCGGCGCTCGAGCTCCTCCGCCTCCAGCGCGCGAACGGTGTAGAGGAGCGCGGTCTTCACGCCCGAGAACGAGAGGTCGAGCCGGCCGACCGCGGCGACGGGAAAGGAGAACGACGTCGGGTCGCCTTCGCTCGCGAGCCGCTCGAGTGCCGCGCCGCCCGGGTAGCCAAGCCCGAGCAGCCGTGCGCCCTTGTCGAACGCTTCGCCGACCGCGTCGTCGAGCGTCCTGCCAACGACGCGAAAGCCCCGGCGCTCACGCACATCGAGCAGGAGCGTGTGCCCGCCCGTCGCGAGCAGGCAGAGGAACGGCGGCTCGACGGGTGTCGGCCGGAGGAAGAGCGAGGCGACGTGCCCGTGCAGGTGGTCGACCGGGACGAGCGGGAGCCGCCGCGCCCACGCCAGCGCTTTCGCCGCCGACAGCCCGACGAGCAGCGCTCCCACGAGCCCCGGGCCCTGGGTCACCGCGACCCGGTCGACTTCGTCGAGGCCGATGCCGCCTTCGGCGAGCGCTTCGCGGAGCACGGGAAGCACGAGCTCGAGATGCCGTCGGGACGCGACCTCGGGCACCACTCCGCCGTGGCGCGCGTGGAGGTCGGCCTGGGACGCGACGATGCTCGCGTGAATCTCGCCCTCGTCGTCGACGAGTGCGGCCGCGGTCTCGTCGCATGAGGTCTCGAGCGCGAGGATCACGCGGAGAGCGGTGGGTCGCCCGCGAGCATCCTCCTTCTTCCCTCACCGGCGAGCGCGCGCGGGCGACGCGCGCCGCAGCCGGGCTCGACGTCGTGCGCTGTCTTCGGCGCCGGCGACGTCACGTCGCCGCGGACTCGCGGATCGCGTCCCTCCACATGATCAGAGCATCCTCGTGGTTGTCCGTGTAGTAGCCGCGCCGGACGCCTCGGGCCTTGAAGCCCACCCGCTCGTAGAGGTGGATCGCACCCGTGTTCGAGACGCGCACTTCGAGCGTGTAACCGCGTCGCCGGTCGCCCGCCGTTCGCTCGAAGAGCCGGTCGAGCAGCAGCGTCGCGATGCCCCGGCGCTGGAAGTCAGGGTCGACAGCGACGTTCATGATGTGCCATGCGTCGACGTACCGCGCCGCGATCAGGTAACCGACCAGCCCCTCGCGCTCGGACCCGAACGCACCGACGCAGATCGACGAGGGCTTCACCAGCTCCCCGGCGAACATCGAGCGCGACCACGGCGTCGGATACGAGCGGCGCTCGATTCGCTCGATCGCGCCGAGGTCGCGAAGCTGGAGGTCCTTGATCACGACCGTCAGCGCAGCCATCACGTCAGCGCCTGCTCGGCGTCGGGGATCCGCAGGTACAGGGGTTGCACCCGCTCAGCGGGCCCGAAGTCGACCGCGAGCAGCGCGTGGAAGCGCGCCCGCGGAACGTGCAGCTCGGAGCGATCGTCCGGGATCGTGGCCGCCGCGTCTTCGAGGATCCGGCGGTACCGGACCGCGCCGTCGCCGACGCAGACGGTCCAGGGCGCCAGGTCGAGCTCGTGCGGCGGGAGGCAGCGCGGTGCGCCGTCGGCGAGCGTGAACACCTCGCGGCGCTTCGCGTCGATAACGGGGAGGGCGCCCGCCGCGCCGGCTGCGAGGGCCGCAAGCGTGGACACCCCCGCGACGGGGAGGTCGAGCGCGAGCGCAAGGGCGCGCGCGGCGGCGAGCCCGATGCGGACGCCGGTGAAGCTCCCCGGGCCAGTCCCGACGGCGATCGCATCGAGGTCGGAGGGTGCAGCCTCGGCCGCCTGGAGCAGCTGGTCGGCGTCGGCGAGCACGCTCACGGCCTGGGAAGCGCGCTCGCCCAGCACGTCGCCGTCTCGGACGAGCGCGCTCGTCGCGACGCTCGTGGCCGTATCGAAGGCGAGGATGAGACCCATCGACAGACGCTCGTCCCGACGGCCGAATCGTAGCCCTCAGGCTCCTCGCGGCCGGACCCGCTCGAGGAGTCGCTCGTCGGCGCTCGCGATCGTCACCGAGCGGCGATCGCCCCCTTCGTGGCGAAGCCGGACCGCCGCCCGCGGCGGGGGAAGCACGCCGGCGCCGGCCTCTGGCCACTCGACGAAGCAGATGCCGTCGTCGAAGTACGGCTCGAGGTCACCCCACTCGGGCGACGAGACGCGCTCGAAGCGGTAGAGGTCGAGGTGGGAGACGGCAATGGCGCCGCTGTACCGGCTGCCGATCGTGTACGTGGGGCTCGTGACAGCGCTCGTGACGCCGAGTGCCCGCGCCGCCCCGCGAACGAACGTCGTCTTGCCGGACCCGAGCTCGCCGGAGACCGTGACGACGTCGCCGGGCGCGAGGGCCTGAGCCAGGCGGGCGGCGATCGCCTCCGTCTCGCTGGGAGAGAACGAGCTGAAGGCGACGCTCGCTATCCGCTCCCCTCCCACCATCGCAGCCAGAGTCGGCGGGACGTCTCGACGTGCTCCTCCGCGGGCGAGAACACCTCCAGCGTCACGGTGCCGTCGTAGTGCGCAGCGCGAAGCGAGCCGACGACGGAGGGCCAGTCGACGGTTCCGGTCGCGAGTGGAAGGTGCAGGTCGTCGAAACCGACGTTGTCCGAGACGTGGACGTGCGCGAGCCGATCCGCGAACGCCTCGATGAGCGCGGGCGCGGCGTTCGGCGGGCCGCCGAGGTTGGCGTGCCCGACGTCGAGATGGAGTCGCGCCGAGGGAGCCGCCTCGAACAGCGGCGCCAGCTCGACCGGGGTCCGGAACGGCGCGCGGACGTTCTCGACCATGAGCGTCAAGCCCACCCCCTCGGCGGCATCGGCAAGTGCGCGGATCGCGTCGGCATTCCGCGCCACGACCTCGTCCCGCTGGAGACCGCGGTCCCACGGATGGACGTTGACGAGCGACACGCCAACCTCGGCGAAACTCGCACACGCGCGGAGGTAGAGCTCGCGCGCGGTGCGCTCGAGCTCCCGAAACGGCGAGGCGATCGGCAGGTACCAGGCCGTGTGCCCAACCACGTCGAGCTCGTGCCGGTCGAGGAGCTCCCTCACGCGCCGCGACTCGACGGGCCACGCGCCCGGCGGCTCGAGCGTGAGGTCGACGAACTCGAAGCCGAGCCTCGCGATCCGCGCGAGCTCGTCCGGGAGCGGTCGCGCCGGGTTGTTCATCAAGCCTAGCCGCATGCGGCCAAGGCTGACAGATTCAGCTCAGAACAGGCCGAGCTGGACGGCGGGCTCGGGCGCGAGCGCCGGCCCGGGCGCCGCGAGCTGCGGGACGGGCTCGGCCGCGCGCCCGAGCAACTCGGGAATCCGCCGAAAG
>JALZFG010000446.1 GCA_030861645.1 Actinomycetota bacterium | reverse complement strand
GCGCACCCGCCGGCACGTGCCAGGCCGCGATCACCGCGGCCAAGACCCCCAGGCTCGGCCGCGGGCGAAGCAGGAACGAGGCGAGCGCGCGGAGCGGCGCGAGGTGTCCGAGGCGACCGAGGATCGGCGCCGGCAGGAAGAAGAAGACGAGCGGCCCGCGCAGGGCGACAGGGATTAGCGCGGGGACGGCGGCGCCGATCAGGACGTGCTGCAGCATGTGTGCGAGAGCAGGTACGAGTCGCCCATGGCGTCGAGTGGTGAGACGAGTGCGAGCGTCGCCAAGGCGACGCCGGTCCCGAAGAGCGGGGGCGGCTCAAGGACGCGTGGTCGCGCCGCCCGCGCCGCCGCAGCCGCACGAACGCCTGCCCGAACAGCAGCAACGCCAACGCTGCGCCGCCAACAACGCCGGCTCGAATCGCCACGCAAACGAGGAGCGCGTCTACCTTCGCGTCGTCGCCGCCGACGCTGAGGCTCGTCACGCGCGTGGCACCGTGCGCGAACGCCGCTCCCGATGCCGCGGCGGTCAGCATCGCGACCGCGGCAGTGATCCGATCTGTTTCGCACGCGTCATTCGCTTACTGGAGCCCGAGCAGCCGCAGGTCGTGGACGACGTCCTCGGCCTTGACGCGCGCGTCGTACGAGAGCCGAGGTCGACCGGTTGGGTCGATCAGGAGCTCGTAGGCTGAGTGGAGGCTGACGCCGCCTCCGACCGGCTGCGGCGACACGTAGTAGGCGTGCCAGACCGGTGCGAGCTGCGCCCGCGTTCCGGTCAGGTAGCGGAACTGCGGCAGGAGGTGGTGCACGCGGACGAACCGCCGCACCGCGGCCGGCGTGTCGCCCTTCGGGTCGACGCTGACCGCGAGCACTCGCACGCGTCGCCGCGCCGGGCCGAGGCGACGGAGCGCCTCGTTCAGCCGCCCCGCGATCAGCGGACAGACGTCCCGGCATTGCGTGTAGAGGAACGTCACGAGTACGAAGCGTCCGCGCTGGGCGGAAAGCCGCACGAGCCGGCCGTCCTGGTCCCGGAGCGCGAAGCCGGCCGCGTCTCGGCCGCCGGCCCACTTCGACCCCGCGAAGCTCGAGGGCGGCGCCTCCGCGAAGGACTTTGATCCGCTTCCGCCACAGCCGCTCGCGGCGAGACAAAGTGCGAGAGCGAGACTGGCGAGCATGAGCTGTTTGCTGCGACGCATTCGTTCCTCTCGGCTGTGCGCATCTCCGTCGGTAACGGCGCGCGCCAGCGGTCCGCGTCAAGCGGGTTGTTTGGATCCGGTGGTGCACGGCCGCGCGGACCCTGCAGCCCTGACCTGCTAGGTCAGCGCAGGACCGGGAGGTCCGCGCTTGGCCTGATGGCTGGCGAGGACGCTTCGGCGCGCCAGCTCGGGCTCACGCCGGGGCGCCGAAAGCCGCGCCGTCAACCGAGCGTGAGAAGGGGGCGCAAGCGCGAGCGCGCGCCCCAGCCGTTCAGCCGCACGGAGCAGAAACCGCGCGACCAGGTACGCGGCGATCCCGAACGGGACCTGAATCAGGAGCCCGGGCAGGAACGTCGGGCCGAGAGCCGCGAACCACGGGAAGACGCCGCTGTGCAGCCAGCGCTCGACGTGCTCCTGCAGCGCGAACGCAAGGGGTGGTAGGAGCGCGAACGCCCAGGGCGGGAGGGCGCGAATTACCCGCCCACGGGCGGAGTCAGCGACGGCGACCAGCAGAGAGACGAGCAAGACGGCGCCGGCAAAGCTGAGCACGAACGGCGCGTAGTCCATGTAGCTGTGCCCGGTCACAAGAAGCTCGCGGACGCGAACGTGCGCCTCCGGGTACATCCAGCGATACGCAAGAACGTGGCCAGCCTGAGACCCGGCGAGCATGAGCGGGATCGCGACGAGCCACGTAAGGCTGCGCCTCATTGCAGAAATCGTGCCAGGAGCGCCCGCCATACCGTGGGAGGAAGCGTTCGTTATGAAGCGCCGTTCTCGCTCGCGCCTAAGGGTGGCCTTGGCGACCCACCCCCGTGAATATCGGAGTCGCGCTCAGCCGTGTCGATCGTCGGTTCGCTGGAGGCGCATTTCGAGGAGCCGAGCCGAGATCCACCTCCTTCTTCCCTGCGAGTCACCTCCGCGCGATCGGACGGTACCGCCTCTCGGTCGAAAA
>JALZFG010000434.1 GCA_030861645.1 Actinomycetota bacterium | reverse complement strand
CCGCGCGCGTCGGCGCCCGCCTGGAACGGCCGCTCCAGGTGCGCGAGCGCGAGCCGGCGGAGGGCGCTGCGGGCGGCACGGACCGCACGCTCCTCGAGGTGAAGCACGTCGACAAGCGCTTCGGAGGCGTGAAGGCGGTCGACGACTGCTCGCTCGCCGTCGAGGAGGGCAGGATCACCGCGCTCATCGGCCCCAACGGCTCCGGGAAGACGACGCTCTTCAACGTGATCGACGGGACGATGACGGCCGACCGCGGGGAGGTGTGGTTCGAAGGCGAGCGGATCGACCGCCTCCCACCGTTCCAGCGCGCGCACCGCGGAATCGGGCGGACGTTCCAGATCACGCGCTTGTTCCGCGAGATGACGGTGCTCGAGAACGTCGTCGCCCCCCTGCGAAGCTTCTCGTGGCGGCGGCTGACGGCGGACGCGGTCAGCGGGCCCGAGGCCGAGCGGGCCGAGGAGCTGCTCGAGTTCGTCGGGATGCGGCGCTTCGCCGACCACCGCGCCGGCTCGCTGTCGTACGGCCAGCAGAAACTCGTCGAGCTCGCGCAGGTGCTGATGCTCGATCCGAAGCTGCTCATGCTCGACGAGCCGGCCGGCGGGATCAACCCGACGCTGATCGAGCAGATGGCGGCGATGATCCGCGAGCTCAACCGCCAGGGAAAGACGTTCCTGATCGTCGAGCACAACATGCCGCTCGTGCTCGGCCTCTGCGACCCCGTGCTCGTGCTTGCGCGCGGAACGCGCATCTCGGAGGGCACGCCGGCGAAGATCCAGTCCGACCCGGCCGTGCTCGACGCGTACCTCGGCGAGGACTTCCGCATCGAGCAGCAGGCGAAGGTGGGCAGCTGATGCTCCTGCGGCTCTCCGACGTCTACGCGGGGTACGGCGGCGGCGACGTCCTCCAAGGAGTCGACCTCGCGCTCGACGTGGGCACGGTCACCTGCGTCGTCGGTCCGAACGGCGCCGGCAAGTCGACTGTCCTGCGCGTCGTGAGCGGCCTCCTCTGCCCCCGCCGCGGCGAGGTCGAGCTGCGCGGGAAGCATGTCGGCGGGAGCGATCCGGCCGAGATCCTCGCGCTCGGCGTCGTCCAGGTTCCCCAGTCGCACGGGCTCTTCCCGAACCTCACCGTCCGCGAGAACGTGCTCATGGGCGCCTACGTGATCCGCCGCGACCGCGCCCTCGTCCGGCGGCGATACTCCGAGGTGGAGGCGGTCTTCCCGATCGTCGCCGAGCGGGCCGACGACAAGGCGGGGAACCTCTCGGGCGGGCAGCGGCGGATGGTGGAGTTCGCGCGCTCGCTCATGCTCGATCCCGTGCTCGTCCTCCTCGACGAGCCGTCGCTCGGGCTCGACCCGAAGGCGCTGAAGCACGTCTCCGACTCGATCGCGCTCATGAAGGACGCGGAGAAGACCGTCCTCCTGGTCGAGCAGAACGTCCGCTTCGGGCTGCGCCTCGCAACCCATGGCGTGGTGATGGAGAGCGGGCGCGTGCTGCTCGCCGGCCACGCCGACGACGTCCTGAACAACCCCGAGATGGCGGACCTCTTCTTCGGCGGAGCGGCGCATGGGAACGGGAAGCACGGGGTCGCGGCGCCGCCCGCCGCGCCGTGACCGGCCCCCTGCTCGCGGCGGCGGCGGGGTTCGGATTCGGCGTCTTCCAGACGCTCAACCGCCGCGCGGTCGGGACGATGAGCGACGCCTACCTGGCGACGTTCCTCCAGCTCATCGTCGCGATGGCCGTGCTGCTCGCCGCGAGCGTCACGACCGCGGACCTCGCCGCCCTCGGCGGGGCGACGACCGCCTCGCTGATCTGGTTCAGCGCGGCGGGCCTCGTCCACTTCTTCGTCGGCTGGACGCTGCTGAACATGAGCCAGATGCGCATCGGGGCCGCACGGACGAGCCCGCTGCTCTCGACGAACCCCGTCTTCGGGGCGGCGCTCGCGACGGCGTGGCTCCGGGAGGTTCCGCGCCTGCTCGCGTGGCTCGGCATCGCCCTCGTCGTCGCCGGTGCGCTGACGGTCTCTCTCGAGCGGGTCGGCGCTAGCGGCTGGACGGTGGGCTGGCGCGACGCGGCGCCGGGCCTCCTCACGGCCCTGGCCTGGTCGATCACGCCGATCTTCATCCGCGAGGGGCTCGACGGCCTGGAGTCGCCGCTGCTCGGACTGACGCTCGGGATGGGGGTGGCGCTCGTCTGCTACGCCGCCGTCGCGCCCTTTCGGCCACGGCGCGAAGGAGAGTCCGGCTTCGGCTCTCGGCAGGCGCTCGCGTTCAAGCTCCTCGCCGGCGTGATGGTCGGCCTGTCCGTCTGGGCCCGCTGGGAATCGCTCGAGTCGACCGCGGTCGCCGTCGTCCTCGCGCTCGGCCTGCTCTCCGTGCCCGTCGTGCTTCTGCTTTCGCCCGTCCTCGTGGGGCGCCACCTCGAGCGCGTGACGCTCCGGCTTTGGTCAGGAGCGGCGCTCGTCGTCCTCGGCGGCCTGCTCCTCGTGTTGGCGGGATGAGGGTCGTCGACTGTCACGCGCACGTCGTCGTTCCCGGCCTCGGCGCCGACGTCGCCTGGGAAGACGGCGAGCAGGTCGTTCGCTTCGCCGGCAAGGAGATCCGCTCGGCGGTGCGCGAGTTCGTCGAGCTCGAGCGGATCCTCGAGGAGCAGGACCGCGCGGGCGTCGATCTCGTCCTGCTCTGCCCGTGGGTGCCGCTGCTGGGCCGGGAGACACAACGGCAGAACGAGGCGCTCGCGAGCATGGCGGGCGACCGCGTGGCGGTGCTCGGGACGGTCGACCTCGAGCGGCCGGGCGACCTCGTCGAGCTCGTTCGCGACGGGCGGCTCGCCGGCGTCGAGGTCGCCGCGAGCGTCGGCGGGGAGTACCTCGGCGCGGAGCGCTTCGCCGACTTCTGGGCCGCCGCCGAGGAATCCGCGGCGCTCGTGTTCGTCCATCCGACGACGCGCGGTTTCGACCTCCCGGTCTTCGACGACTACTACCTCTGGAACGCCGTCGGGAACCCGCTCGAGACGACGGTCACGGCCGCCCACATGGTGATGGCCGGCGTCCTCGAGCGGCACGCGCGCCTAAAGGTGCTCCTCGCCCACGCGGGCGGCGCCGTCCTCGCCCTGCGCGGCCGGCTGCGCCACGCCCACTCCTTCCAGCCCGATGCGCGCGTCCGCCTCGGGGAGTCGCCGGACGACTCCCTCCGCCGCTTCTACTACGACACGATCACGCACGACCCCGCCCTGCTCGAGCAGGCGGTCGAGTTCGTCGGGGACGAGCGCGTCGTCTGCGGCTCCGACTACCCGTTCGACATGGGCCTCGAGCGGCCCGCGGAGATCGTCCGCTCGCTCGAGCTGCCGCCCGTGGGCGAGGCCCGGATCCTCGCCGGCAACGCGCTGCGGCTGCTCGGTCAGGAGGTCGCGGCTTGAGGAACCTCCGGCTCCAGCGCGAGCGTGCGCAGCCAGTGTGCCTGGCCGAGCATGAACCCGATCGCGTAGCCGAGCTCGACGAGCTCCGGCTCTGTGAAGTGATGATGCAGGCGCGTCCAGAGGGCGTCGTCGGCCTTGTCGGCGTCCCAGGCGACGGCGTGCGCCCACGCGAGCGCCACGCGCGCCCGCTCGTCGAACCGGTCCGAGCGCTCGAAATCGACGACGTCGGGATCTTCGGCCAGGTACCGCGCGCAGAGCTCCTTCAGCCGCCGGTCGACGATCCCCGCGACGAGGACGCTGTCGCGCGTCTCGGTGTAGGCCTCGAGGATCGGCGGCCGGCGCGCGCGCACCGCGTCGGCTGTCTCGCCGAGCCGCCCCATCTAGGCTTGCACCCTCTCCGGCGCGAGTCCCGCCCGGGCGTCGCCGAGCACCTCGCCGTGACCGATTCCGAGCGTCTTGATCCACCGCTGCTGCCCGAACGTCAGCCCGACGAAGTAGCCGAGCTCCACGAGCTCGTCCTCGTCGAAGTGGCGCCGGAGCCGCTGCCAGAGCTCGTCGTCGACCCCCTCGGGGTTCCAGACGAGCATGCTGGTGTAGAGCAAGGCGGCCTTCTGCCGCTCGTCGAAGAGCTCGGAGTGCTCGAAGTTCAGGAGCTCGTCGTAGTCCGCCTCGGTCAGTCCCTGCTCTCCGCCCCGGAGAGACCGCTGCGAGCCTCAGTAGTCGCAGTCGATCGTCTTGGAGACGTAGACGCGGCAGAGCTCCTTCAGCGAGTGGTCGACAATCCCCGTCCGGAACGCCTTCTCCCAGTTCGTCGAGAACGAGCGGAGGACCGCGGGGACGTGGGCTCGGATCGACTGGCTCTCCGGTCGCGGCGTTCCGTACCGCCGGGCGTGGTCGAGATACCCCCGCAGCTCCGGGTCGTCGAGACGATCGTAGGGGAAGTAGCTGATCCTCGGCACCCGGACGTTGATACCCGGAAGGCGGCGTGAGCGAAACCGCCGACATCGTCGTCGCCGGCGCGGGTCACAACAGCCTCGTCACCGCCGCGTACCTCGCGAGGGCCGGCTTCGATTGCGTCGTCCTCGAGGCCCGCCCGGTCATCGGCGGCAACACGGCCACCGAGGAGCTGACGCTCCCCGGCTTCCTCCACGACTCGTGCTCGACGGCGCACAACCTCATTCAGGCGAATCCGGCTGTGCGCGAGCTCGGGCTCGAGGAATACGGGCTCGACTACATTCACCCCGATCCCGTCGTCCACATCCCGTTTCCCGACGGGGCGTGGCTGACGCAGTGGCGCTCGCTCGAGCGCACCTCGGAGGAATTCGCGAAGTTCTCGCGCCGCGACGCCGAGGCCTACCGCCGGCTGATCGCGGACTACGACGCGGCCAAGGGGGTCTTCGGCGCCTACCGCAACAATCCGATCGGGCGAGCGGCGCGTCCCGAGGACGCGCTCGACGGGCGCTGGCGGCGCCGACTCGCGATGTCCGCATGGGACGTGATCCGCGGCGAGTTCGAGGACTGGCACACGCGCGCGTTCATGCTCTGGATGTCCGTCATGACCGTCCAGCCGCCCGACCGGCCGGGCACGGGCCTGCTCGCCTACTCGCTCGCGTACGGCCGCCAGCAGCACAGCTGGACGATCCCGCGGGGCGGCTCGGCCGCGCTGCCAATCGCGCTCGCGCGCCTGATCGAGGACCACGGTGGGACCGTCGTGGCCGGGCGCCGCGTGGCCGGGCTCGTGCTCGAGGGCGACCGCTGCGTCGGCGTCGAGACGGCCGAGGGAGAGACGTACCGCGCGCGGCGCGCGGTCGTTTCCACGATCCACGTCAAGCACCTCGTGGAGATGGCGCCGCGCGAGCTCTGGGACGACGAGTTCCTGTACGGCGTCGAGGCGTGGCGGCCGGGCCTCGCCCTCTTCCCCACCCATCTCGCGACGACGGAGGCGCCCGCGTACCCCGTCGACGGCGGGGAGATCGTTCCGGTCGCGTCCGGGACGGCACCGTCCGTCGAGCGGCTTTTGCGGATGGGGAACGATGCCGAACGCGGCGCCGTCGCAGACGACGACCCCGTCCTGCTC
>JALZFG010000433.1 GCA_030861645.1 Actinomycetota bacterium | reverse complement strand
CGCCTGGGTTGACGAACGTTGGGTCAATCGCCCTCTTCGCGTTCGGAAGCGACCTGATCTCGCCGATCGACCTCCAGAACCGGGCCGACGAGTTGAAGATCTTGTAGATCGCGCCCGGCTTCCTCCGCGTCCCGTAGTACTTCTTGCTCTTCGCGAGCGACCACAGCGGGACGATCTTCATCGTTTCCCGAATCTCGTCGGGCGACTGGTGCAGGTAGTCGTTGACGTCCCTGAACGCCTTGTTCGGGTTCGTCCTGATCAGCCGCATCGCGTCGTTGTACGCCTTGATGAAGTTCCTGACCGCCGCGCGGTTCCTCCGCACGAAGCTCGGCTGGAACGCGACCTGGTCGGTGATGATCGTCGGGTAGCGCTTCGTCGAGACGAGCACGTGGCCGTTCGGATTCCGCTGGGCACGCGAGAGCCACGGCTCCCACGTGACCGCGACCTTGACCCGGCCGGCGGCGAACGCCGCGCCCGCGTCGCCGGAGGTGAGGTTGATCTGCCTCACGTCCTTGAGCGACATGCCGTGCTTGCTCAGGACGTACGCGAGGAGCCACTGGCTCGTCGAGCCGTCGCTCACCGCGACGCGTTGGCCCTTCAGGTCCCTGACGGTCTTGATGTCCTTGGTCGCGACGATCCCATCGCCGCCCACCGAGGCGTCGAGGCCGAGCACCTGGACCGACCGGATCCCCCGCGCGTTCGTGCGAGAGAACGTGTCGACGGTGGTCGCGATGGCGTCGAGGCGACCCGCCTTGAACGCGTTGAAGCGCTGGACCGGGTCCTCGATCACCGTGTAGGACACGTCGAGCCCGTGCCGCTTGTAGTAGCCCTCCTTGTCCGCGATCACGAGGGCCATGTAGCCGTTCCACGTTGAGAACGCGAGTCGTATCCTCGTTTGCTTCGCGGCGACGGCCGTGTCGGCGCTCGCGCCGCCTCCGCCCGCGACGACGAGCGCCGCGAGGGCGACCGCGAGCGCCGCGATCAAGGGTTTGCGCATGTCCGTTCCTCCTTCCTCGTCAGCTCTTCCTAGCCTCGTCCACTTGAGACGCATTCTCGCCGTCCACTGTTTGCGACGCCAGTGCGCGCGCGGCCGTATCGAGTGCGCGCCGCAGCCCCGCGACGATCGCGTCCAGCTGCTCGGGGGTGATCGTGAACGGCGGCGAGAGGTGGAGTGCGCAGCCTCGCAGCGACCGCGTCAGGACGCCCTCCTTGCGGGCGAGCGTCACGACGTCGTCGACGATCGTCGGCTTTCGCTCGACCGTCTGCGGGGCGAGCTCGACCGCTCCGACGAGCCCGATTGCCCGCGTCTCGTCGACGAGCGGGTGATCCCGAAGCGAGCCGACCTTCTCGGCGAAGACCGGCTCCAGGTCGGCGACCCGGCGGACGAGGTTCTCGCGCTCGAGGATGTCGAGGTTCGCGAGCGCCGCGGCGCAGGCTGCGGCGTGGCCTGAGTAGGTGTAGCCGTGCCGGAACGGGACTCCCGGGCCGGTCCAGAAAGGCTCCTGCACGCGTGGCCCGACGATGACGCCCCCGAGCGGCAGGTAGCCGGACGTTACGCCTTTGGCGAAGACGATCAGGTCCGGGTGCACGTCGAAGCGCTCGCATCCGAACCAGCGGCCTAGCCGCCCGAAGCCCGTGATCACCTCGTCGTCGATCAGCAGCACGTCGTGACGGCGGCAGAGCGCCGCGACCGCCGGCCAGTAGCCGTCGGGCGGCGGGATGACTCCGCCGGCGCCGATTACGGGCTCGCCGATGAAAGCGGCGACGTTGCCTGGCCCGAGCCGCTCGAGCTCCGCGGCGAGCGCGTCGACGGAGTTCGCGTCCACGTGGACGACCTCCGGGACGATCGGCCCGAGCCCCTCGATGTTGGCCGGGATGCCGCCGAGGCTCGTGCCGTAGGCGTGCATCCCGTGGTAGGCGAAGCGTCGCCCGATCAGGATGCGCTTGTCCGGCTTGCCGACCGCGCTCCAGTAGCGGCGCGCGAGCTTCGCGGCCGTGTCGACGGCATCGGAGCCACCCGAGGTCAGGAACACCTTCGCGTCCGGGACCGGCGCGAGCCGCGCGACGCGCTCGGCGAGCGCGAGCGCGGGCTCGTTGGCATAGACGCCGAAGGTCGAGTAGGCGGGCAGCTCCGACAGTTGCCGCTCCACGGCTGCCGCGAGCTCGCGCCGCCCGTACCCCACGTTGCAGTACCACAGGCTCGCCGTCGCGTCGAGGTAGCGACGACCCTCGCGATCGAAGACCTCGCACCCCTGGGCGCGCGTGATCACGACCTCGCCGCCCGCGACCTGCGCCATGTTCGCGAACGGGTGCCAGAAGGCGCCAATCGCCCCCTCGCGCTCGTCCTTCCCGTCGGGACTCGGCGCGCCTGCCGGCACGGGCTCGCGCAGCCGGTGCGCCAGGCCGTCCAGCGTCCGCTCGATCGCGGTCCGCGCGACGCCGGCGATCATCCGTTGCCCCACCGTCGCGACGGGGCCGCTGACCTTGAAGTTGCCCTCGTAGTGGACGACCGTTCCTTCTGCGTCCCGGGGCTCGAGGCGCATCTTGCCGCGGCCGCTCATCCGCCCAGCCCTGCCCGTCGTCTCGACGACGATCGTGCACGCCGACGGCGGACGCTCG
>JALZFG010000425.1 GCA_030861645.1 Actinomycetota bacterium | reverse complement strand
CGCCCGATGTGCCCATCGCGTGCAGCGTACTTTCGCCGGGCTTTACAGGTCCCGGCGACGCGCACGTCTCGATGCTCCGCCGCGCCGGCACCTACTACGTCATCGGCTACGGCGGCATGCTGAACGTCCCGGCGATCGACATCATCTCTACGTCCGCGCACTGCCGCGAAGCTCAACAAGAAGGCCACCGCCTCGCGCAGCCAGTCGGCGTGCTCGTCGGCGAGGACCTTGGTCGCGAGCTCTTCTATCGTCATCCCGCCCAGGTCGGCCATCGCGGCTCCTCCTCTCGTTCTGCCTTGGCAGCCGACGAGTCTGAGGACCGCGGTGGCCGCTTCAAGGGCCTTCCGCGTCCCGTTACACCACGAGCCCGACCCTATCCTCCTCCCGATGGAACGCTGCCCCGCGACACCTGCGGCCGACGCGCGATCGCAGCTTGATCTTCGGCTCGGACGACGGGGCGCTCTCCGACGAACGCCTCGGGACGCGTTAGACGCGAGCAAGTACGAGCTCTAGCGGCCGGGGCACTTGTGTGAGGTCGAGCGCGTCGACGAGCAGAGGCGCGTATCGAATCTTCCGGCTGCCCCCGCTGCCCATGAACCGCCGAAGCTGCTCCTCTCTGGGCCGGCTTCGCCACGCGGGCTGTTTCTGGAGCGTGCGAAACGCTCCGAGGTCGCCCTGAGCGTCGATGACGTGTTCGACTGCGGTGGCACCGAGAGCGCGGATCAGCTCGTCCTCCAGGTCTGCGACGCACATGTAGAAACCGAGCGCTTGCATGTCGGCGCGAGTGAGGCGCGAGCCGAAGCCGGCGCGCTCCAGCCCGCGCCGAAACTCGTCCTCCTCTGCAGCGTCGTACAGGCCCGCCACCCTGACTTCGAGGCCATGAGGGCCAAACAGGTTGAGGAAGCGTCCTATTGCCTGCGCACCGCCCATCGGCACGACGAAGACGCGCTCGGCGCCGAGGTTCCGCCCGCGGCGTGCGGCGAGAGCCTCGAGCGCGAACTGGTCGCTAATTCCTTCGACGAGGACGACGGCACGAGCGTCGAAGCGTGCGGCGACGGCCTCCGTTGCGCGACCAACTGGCGCATCTCGAGCGGAAGGCGTCCTTGGTACGTCTGCCTGGTGAAGTCGCTGCCTCACGTCGACGACGCTATCTTCACGGCTCCAAACCTGCGCACGGCGCGCTCCGACGCACCGCGATCAATCGAGTCCGCTACCGCTTCTTCGGCGCTGCATCGCGGGTCCGCGCGTCCGGTACGTTCCGGTTGTGGGTCGCGACGACGGGTACTTCGACGAGCGCGTCGCCGCGAGGTACGACGAGTTCGCTGCCGAAATGTTCGACCCCGCGGTCGTCGACCCGGCCGTCGACCTCCTGGTCGAGCTCGCCGGGAGCGGACGCGCACTCGAGCTCGGCATCGGCACGGGCCGGATCGCGCTTCCGCTCGCGCAGCGCGGAGTGCCCGTGCACGGGATCGAGTTGTCGAAGGCAATGGCCGCGAGGCTGCGCGCGAAGCCGGGCGCTGAAGAGATCGGCGTGACGATCGGTGACTTCGCGACGGCGACCGTGGACGGGACGTTCTCCGTCGCATACCTGGTCTTCAACACCATTCTGAATCTGACGACACAGGCTGCGCAGGTCGCGTGCTTCCGCAACGTTGCGGCGCACCTCGAGCCCGGCGGCTGCTTCGTCATCGAGGTGGGCGTCCCTGAGCTCCAGCGGCTCCCTCCGGGCGAGACGATCCGCGCCTTCCACGTGAGCGAGACCAGATGGGGGTTCGACGAGTACGACGTCGCGACGCAGGGCCTTACGTCCCATCACTTCGAGCTCGTGGATGGGAGGCTCGAGCGGCTCTCGATTCCCTTCCGGTACGCGTGGCCGGCGGAGCTCGACCTGATGGCGGAGCTTGCCGGGATGACGCTGCGCGAGCGCTGGAGCGGGTGGAAGGGCGAGCCGTTCACGAGCGAGAGCCGCAAGCACGTGTCCGTCTGGGAGAAACGACGCGGGATGTCGTAACGGATCAGCCCGCGGACGGCATCTCGACCATCGCGTTGTCGCGCAAGATCGAGACCGCGCGCACCGTCGCGT
>JALZFG010000152.1 GCA_030861645.1 Actinomycetota bacterium | reverse complement strand
GCCGGGAGCTGCACGCCGTCGGCGAACTCGACGCCCGGCCAGGGATCGTCGGCGAGCAGCAGGTTCCCGTCGAGGTCGACGTGGTCGCAGAGGCTCGCGAGCTGGGAGGCGGCCGCGATGCCGAGCCCCGACTCGATCATGCACCCGAGCATGACCCCGAGCCCGAGCGCGCGCGCCGCGTGAACGATGCTGATCGCCTCGCGGATCCCCCCCGCTTTCGCGAGCTTGATGTTGACGCCGTGCGCGATATCGGCGCAGTGGGCGACGTCCGCGAGCGTGTGGCAGTCCTCGTCGACGTAGATCGGCAGCGGCGAGCCGCGCTTCAGCTCCGGCCCGCCGGGCGCGCCCGCGGCGAGCGGTTGCTCGCAGTACTCGACGCCGAGCGCGGCCAGCTGCGGCAGCGCGTCGAATGCCTCGTCGAGCGTCCAGTACTCGTTGGCGTCGACCTGGAGCGGGACGTCTGTCGCGGCTGCAACCGCCCTCACGCGCTCGAGGTCGAGCCCGTCGCGTCCGCCGAGCTTCAGCTTTAGCCGCCGAAACTCGCCGCCGACGCGCTCTGCCTTGCGCGCCATCTCGTCGGGGTCGCCCAGGCTGATCGTCCACGACGTCGGCGGCGCCGCCCGGCGCAGCCCGAGCAGTCGCCAGACCGGAAGCCCGACGAGCTTGCCGGAGACGTCGTGCAGCGCCGCGTCCAGGGCGGCTTTCGCCGCGTGCTCACCCGGGTGCTCTCGCAGCCGATCGCCGATCTCCTCGAGCGCGAACGGATCGCGTCCGAGCGCCTCCTCGGCCTCGATCACGAACGCGAGCGCCGAGGCCGCCGACTCGCCGTAGTGCTCGCTCGGCGCCGCCTCGCCGAAACCGCTCGTGCCTTCGTGCCGAAGCTCGACGTGGACGACCTCGACTTCGTCCCGAGCCTCGCGCGCGATCCGGAACGTCTCGGCGAGGCGGAGCGTGACGATACGAGCCGCGACATCCACCGGCAGTAGACTAGAGCCGAGCAAACCGGCGCGCGGAGCGCGCGGTTTTCTCGGCAAGAGCGCCCGTAGCTCAGGGGACAGAGCGCGCGCCTCCGGAGCGCGAGGTCGCAGGTTCGATTCCTGCCGGGCGCACCTCGGTACGACCTCGCTGCACGACGCGGCGTTTCGGAGGCGCTGCGCGACCCTCGAGCGGCATGTCTGAAAGAGCTGCGCGGGCGCCGCGGGGCGGCCGACGAAGAGCTGACGTGGATGAAGGCGGGCTGGCTGACGCCGCCGGAGCTCGCGGATGACCGCGAAGTTCGATCGCGTCGTGAGCGTGTGACCGGGAAGAGGGGCGCGCGGCCGCGGGTAGAATGAGGCGCGATGCGACCCGACGACCCGCTCAGTACGAATGCCCAGCCTCCCCAGGATCAAGCGCTCGCGCGCGGCCGGCCGGGCCGAGGTCGTCGCGGCGCCGCAGTCTAGGCTCGCCGAGCTCTCCTCCAACGGCCTCACCTGGATCCACGTCGACAGCCCGACGGCGGCCGAGGCGCAAGAGCTGGCCGAGCGCTTCGGTTGGCACCCGCTCGACGTCGAGGACATCCTCTCGAAGCGGCAGCGGCCGAAGGTCGACGAGTACGCCGACTACCTGTTCGCTGTCCTCCACTTCCCCGTCTACGACAAGGCGATCCAGCGGCTCAATGCCGCGGAGCTCGACGCCTTCCTCGGCAACGACTACCTCGTCACTCTGCCGACGGTCCAGCTTCTCCCGGTCACGCGGCTGTTCCGCCGCTGCGAGGAGAACGAGGACTTGCGCGAGCAGCTGTTCGGCAAGGGCTCCGGCCGCCTGCTCTACGAGGTCCTCGACGACCTGTTCGACTACTGCTTCCCGATCCTCGACAAGATCGGGCACAAGCTCGACACGATCGAGGACGAGATGTTCTCGGGGCGCTCCGAGGAGGTCGTCCGGGACATCTCGAACGTGAAGCAGGAGATCATCTCCTATCGGAAGATCATCAAGCCGGAACGGGCAACGCTGCGCTCGCTCGAGCGCCGCGTCGAGCGCTTTCTGCCCGAAGAGCTCGAGCTCTACTTCGACGACATCGTCGACGCCACCGAGCGGATCTGGGACCTGCTCGACAACTACAAGGAGGTCGTCGAGGGGCTTGAGGGGACGAACGAGTCGGTGATCTCGCACAAGCAAGGCGACGTGCTGCGCGTGCTGACCGTGATCGCGACGACGATGCTGCCGCTCACCCTGATCGTCGGCATCTTTGGGATGAACGTCGCGATCCCCGGAGAGGCCTCCCCCACGGCGTTCTGGATCATTCTCGCCGCGCTGATTGTCAGCCTGCTCACGATGCTCGGCTTCTTCCGCTACAAGCGGTGGCTCTAGCCGCCGCCCGCGTCGTCCACGAGGGGCTGAACCTCCTTCGGTTCGTCCCCGGTTACCAGACGCACATCGTGGCGACGGGCAAGGAGCCGCTCATCCTCCTCCTGCTCTCGTTCCTGATCACGTTCGCGCTGACCCGGCTCTACACGCGCCTCGCGCGCCTCTACGGCTGGGGGAGCGGGAGCGTCCACGGCGTTCATCTGCACCACATGGTGATCGGGATCATCCTCGCGCTCGTCTCGGGGACGATCGTGATCGCCGTGACGCCCGGCAGCCCGGCCATCGAACTGCTCGCCATCGGCTTCGGCGCAGGGGCTGCCCTGACGCTGGACGAGTTCGCGCTCTGGCTCTACTTCAAGGACGTGTACTGGTCGGAGCAGGGCCGCAGCTCGATCGACGCGACGATCATGGCCGTGATGTTCGCCGGTCTCCTGCTCGTCGGGATCTCGCCGTTCGGCCTCGAGCAGGCGGAGGGAGAGCTGCCGCGCACGGTCGCGTTCGCCGCCGTCGGCTTCAATGCGCTCCTCGCGCTGATCACATTCCTCAAGGGGCGGTTGATCGTGGGTCTGCTCAGCATCTTCGTCCCGCTGGCGGGCCTCGTCGCCGCGGTCCGGCTCGGCAAGCCGGGCTCGCCGTGGGCGCACTGGTTCTACGGACGAAGCCAGGAGAAGCTCGCGCGTTCGCACGCGCGGTTCGACGCCCGCGACCGGAAGCTGACGCACGTCAAGGACCGGCTGTACGACGTGATCGGCGGCGCCCCGACGGACGAGCGGACGCCCGAGCGGCAGCCGGAGCTCGACGTCGTGGACGGGTACCTCTCGGTCCGTCGCGCGGGCGACGCCGGATCGAGCGCGAACGTGGGGACCTCCTCCTCGGACACGCTCTGAGAGCGTGAGGACGGGCGGCCTGCCCGGGGTCATAGGCAGACCGCTCGTTCCTCACGTCCCCGATCGATGAAGCTGCTCGGCCCGCAGCCGACCAGCCGCGGCGGGGATTGGCCACGGAGAGGCGCCCGCGCTCCGGGGAGAGGGGGACGCGCGTCCGCCGCTGCCGGGCGGCGGTAGTGTTACTCTTCGCGGCCGGAAACACAAGCGAGAACCTCCCGTATCTCCTCTTTGTAGGTTTTTCTCGTGCCTAAACCGCTCTGGGCGCCGTGGCGCCTCGAGTACATCGAGCACGCCGACGAGCAGCCGGAGTGCGTCTTCTGCCGCGCGCTCGCCCAGGACGACGAGGCGACGCTCGTCGTTCACAGAGGCGCGCACGCCTTCGTGCTCCTGAACAAGTTCCCGTACACGTCGGGGCACCTGATGGTCGCGCCCATGCGCCACGCCGGCACGTTCGAGGGACTCGGCGACGAGGAGGCGCTCGAGATCCACGGGCTCGCCGCGCGGGCACTGTCGGCGCTGGCCGCCGTCTACTCGCCGCAGGGCTACAACATCGGCTGGAATCTCGGCCGTGTCGCCGGTGCCGGCGTCGTCGATCACGTGCACGCCCACGTCGTCCCACGGTGGGCCGGCGACACGAACTTCATGCCCGTGCTGGCGGACGTCAAGGTCCTCCCCGAGCACCTCCGCGAGACGCGCCGGAAGCTCGCCGCCGCCTGGCCCGAGTAGCTCGTCGCTCCGTTTCGGAGCGCGCGGGGATCGCAGCGAGCGCTGCGACTACTCCTCGAACTCTTCCCGCCGGGCTTCGGGCTCGTACGGGCGTCCGCCGATGCCCAATCCCGGCTGCGTCCCCCCCAGCTCGTCTCGCTCCTCGACGACGTCCCGCAGCCCGGGATCGCGCCGGAGCTCCTCGGCCTCCTCGATCTCCTCTGCTCGCTCCTTCTCCCGCTCAGCGCCGAGCCACGCGCGGATCCGGTTCAGCAAGCTCATACTTCGCCTCCTTTCGCTATGGGCCGATCGTACTGGCCGGAGGCGACGGAGCCCGGCGCCGTCGACGCCGCCACGCGTGTGCGGCGAAGGCGATCGTGTCTCGGCAATTGGGGGCCGACAGCGCCCGAACGACCGCAGGGTGGTAACCGACCCTGCCCAACACGAGGAGGAGGCGACCGCGATTGCCTCCTGTCGCAGCGTCCGGTGGCGGGACGCGAGCGGCGAGTGGCGCGCGCAGGCGACCTACCGCCGCACATCTTTTTCGCTTTCGGCGCGAACGCGTTTCTCCGCGCGCCGCCGCCGGAGGCTACGCTCGTCGCGGGTGGTGGGTGGCCTTCCCCACCCAAGGGTGGGGAGCTGGGTGGGGAGCTGGGTGGGGAGCTGGAGCGGCGGCGGGCGTGCCTGCGCGCCGCCCGCCCGACGTGCTCCTCGTCTGCCTACGCCGCCGCGGCTGTCTCCATCGCGGGCGCGTAGAGGCCCGACCGGGCGGCGCTATTCATCTTCGCCCGATGGTAGAACGCTCGCTGCCCGGCCTCAACGTTCTCCGCGTCGCCGCCCCACGCCTTCAGGGCGGGCGCCTGCAGAGCGCGGCCGTACGAGAACGAAAGCTGCCACGGATGCGGGCCGCGCGCGTTCATCGCGCTCAGCCGAGCCGTCGCGTCCTCATCACTCTGCCCACCGGAGAGGAAGACGATCCCCGGTACGGCGGCCGGCACGTTGCGGCGCAGGCACCGCAGCGTCCACTCGGCGACGCCGTCGTCGGATGCCTGCTCCCGCGAGTCGTAGCCTGAGAGAACCATGTTCGGCTTCAGGAGCATTCGTTCGAGCTCAACCCGCTGGTCGTGGAGCTCCGTCAGGACCGCGTGCTGCACGCGCGATGTCACGCGGTAGGCCGTCTCGATGTCGTGGTCGCCGTCCATCAGCACCTCCGGCTCGACGATCGGGACGAGCCCCGCCTCCTGGCTCAGGGCCGCAAAGCGGGCCAGCGCGTGCGCGTTCGTCCAAATGCAGTAGTCGCTGGGGATGCCGGCGCCGATCGAGATCACGGCGCGCCACTTCGTGAAGCGCGCCCCCAGCTCGACGTACTCCGCGAGGCGCTCGCGCAGGCCGTCGAGCCCCTCGGTGACCTTCTCCCCGAGCGCCTTGGCGAGCTGCTTCGCGCCCTTGTCAACCTTGATCCCCGGAATGATCCCGCGCTGGGCGAGCAGCTTCGGGAACGGCGTCCCCTCGTCCGAGCTCTGGCGGATCGTCTCGTCGAAGAGAATCACGCCGCTGATGAACTCTTCGACGCCGTCCGTCGTGAAGAGCAGGTTGCGGTAGGCGCGACGGTTCTCCTCGGTCGACTCGAGGCCGATCGACGCAAAGCGCTTCTCGATCGTCCCGGTGCTCTCGTCGGCGGCGAGGATCCCCTTTCCCGGGGCGACGAGTTCAACCGCGATCGTCTCGAGTTCGTGTCCAGCCATCCTCATCGCCTCCTCGGTTCGTGCGTTCGCCAGGACTGTATCGAGCGCCGCCTCCTCGTCCAACCGTTGGCCGGGGTGGAAACGCGCCGGCGAATGCGGTAGATTCTGCGCGAGAGGCGGCGCTGCGGCGGCCGCCTCTCCGCATTCTCCGTGACGCCGGTTTGGCGCCTGCGCTATGGTTGGAGCGCTCGCGGACGTAGCTCAGCCGGTAGAGCATCGGCTTCCCAAGCCGAGGGTCGCGGGTTCGATCCCCGTCGTCCGCTCCTAAAAGC
>JALZFG010000377.1 GCA_030861645.1 Actinomycetota bacterium | reverse complement strand
AACCCTCAACCAACCCTCAAGGGGGTCTGCCGGCCGAAAGGGGCGGTCGTGGCTGCCACCGCATCGACACCTACCGACCGCGGCCGCGGCTGACGGTCCCATCGACGCACGCCCAGCCCGGCACCCCGAAGGCCGCCCCGCCGCTCCGAGTGGGTCAGCGGCCGCCCGCTGGCGCGCCGCCTCACCACACCGTGGCCTGGCACCGCCCCGAAACTGGAGCGCCCGCGCCAGCGGGGCGCGAGCTTTCGCGCGGCTCTAGCGGTAGACGCGGCCCGTGAAGCGCTCGAGCTTCTCGAACGCGTGCTCGGCCTGGATCCGCCGCACCGTGCCCGAGCGCGACCGCATCACGATGGAGTCGGTGACGGCGCCGCCGCGCGTGTAGCGGACGCCGGCCAGGAGCGCGCCGCTCGTCACGCCGGTCGCGGCGACGAAGACGTCGTCGCCGGAGACGAGGTCGTCGGTCGTCAGCACGCGGTCGACGTCGTATCCGGCGTCGACGAGCTTCCGGCGCTCTTCCTCGTCGCGCGGCCAGAGCCTGCCCTGCATCGCGCCTCCCAGGCACTTGATCGCGGCGGCTGAGATGACGCCCTCCGGCGTCCCGCCGATGCCCAGCAACAGATCGACTTCGCTCCGCCCGCTCGCCGCCGCGATCGAAGGTGCGACGTCTCCATCGGTAATCAGGTGCACGCGAGCGCCGGCGTCTCGCAGCTCGGCGATGAGCTCCGTGTGGCGGTCGCGGTCGAGGACGACCACGGCGACCTCGCTCGGCCGTCCGCCCTTCGCCTCGGCGACCCGCCCGACGTTCTCCGCGGGAGCGGCGTCGATGTCGATCGCGTCCGCCGCTTCGGCTCCGCAGGCGATCTTGTCCATGTACACGGCCGCTCCGGGGAAGAACATCGTCCCCCGCTCAGCAACCGCGATCACGGCGAGGGCGTTCGGCTGCCCGAGCGCGGTCAGGCGCGTCCCCTCGAGAGGATCGACCGCGACGTCGACCCCAGGCCCGCGGCCGCTCCCGACCTGCTCGCCGTTGTAGAGCATCGGTGCCTCGTCCTTCTCTCCCTCGCCGATGACGACGACGCCGTCCATCTCGACCGTGTCGAGCATCAGCCGCATCGCATCGACCGCGGCCCGGTCGGCGCTCTCCTTGTCGCCGCGTCCGACCCACCGCCCCGCGGCGAGAGCGGCGGCCTCCGTCACCCGGACGAGCTCGAGAGCGAGGTTGCGGTCGGGTGGGGCGCCAGGCGTTGCCGGTTCTGCGAGCGCCGTCTCGCCGGCACGACTCACGACCCCATCCTAATCCTTCACACGATCACAACGGCCTTCTCGAGCGACTGCCCCTCGTGGCGCTCGTCGCGCGCGCACTACTCTCCCGCGGTGCGACTGCCCGTCCGGCACGCGCTCGAGCTCGCGCCGACCTCGCCATTTGCCTTCGATGCGACGTTCCACAAGCCCGACCACTTCCCCTCGAGCGACAACGCGTGGGAGCCCGGTGTCCGCTCCCAGACGATGCGCTGGCGGGGGCGCCTGCTCGGCTTGAGGCTCGAGGACGCCGGTTCGGTCAACGACCCCCGTGTGCTCGCCACCGTCTGGGCCGAGCGGCAGCTCACACCTGGCCTGCTCGCGGAGCTGGCGAACGAGCTCGTCTACCGCTACAACCTGCTCCTCGATCTCGGCGACTTCGAGCGGCGCTTCGCTGGCGACGAGCACCTCGGTCCTGTCCTCGAGCGTTGGCGCGGAATGCGCCCGATGCACCCGGGCTCGCTCTACGAGTACCTGGTGATCGCGATCGTCCTCCAGAACGCGACCGTCCGGCGGTCGGTGCAGATGCTCGAGGCGCTCTTCAGCCACTACGGCAAGCGCCTCTGTTTCGATGCGGCGAGCCTCTCCGTGTTCTGGGAGCCGAAGGCGCTCGCCGCCGCCCCCGAGGACGACTTGCGCGCGCTGAAGGTCGGGTACCGCGCCGTCTCGCTGCGGCGCGTCAGCGCCGCGGTCGCGTCGGGCGAAATAGATGAGCACAGGCTGCGCTCGGCGCCGCTGGAGGAACAGCGTCGCGCGCTCCTCGCCCTGTATGGAGTCGGCCCCGCCTCCATCGGCTACATCCTCGTCGACGTCTTCCACCGGCTGGACGAGCTCTCGCACGTCTCTCCCTGGGAGCAGAAGATCTATTCGCGGCTGCTGTTCGGAACCGACCCCGACCGCCCCGTTCCCGTTCCGCGGCTGCTCGAGCTCTTCGAGCAGCGCTTCGGCGGCTACCGAGCGCTGGCGGTTCACTACCTGTGGGAAGACCTCTTCTGGCGCTGGAAGACGGAGGGAGTGGACTGGCTCGACCGGCTGATCCGCCGGTGAGCGCCACGCGCCTTACATTCGGTCAGGCGCCTCGACCCCGATCAGATCGAGGCAGCGTGCGGTGACGGCCTGCGTGGCGCTGCAGAGCCCGAGCCGGAACGGCTCCGCGCTCCCGCTGCCCAGGACGCGATGGCGGTGGTAGAAGCGGTGGAAGTCGTCGGCGAGGCGAATCGCGTACGTGGGGATCGCGTGCGGCCCTCGGCGCTCGGTCGCCTCCACGACGAGTCCCGGAAACTCCGTCAGCCGCTTGACGAGGTCGCGCTCCTCGGGGGCCAGCTCGTCCGGCGGCTCGGCGCTGATCCGCGCCGTGCCGGCGTTCCGCATGATCCCCGCGATCCGGGCATGCGCGTACTGCACGTAGTAGACCGGGTTCTTCTGTGACCGCTCCGCGGCGAGGTCGACGTCGATCTCGATCGTCTGGTCGGGCCCGCGCGAGATGAGGTACCAGCGCGCGGCGTCCACGCCGATCTCGTCCAGGAGCTCGTCGAGCGTGACGACGTCCCCGCGACGCTTGGAGATCTTCGTCAGCTCGCCGCGCCGCGTGAGATGCACGAGCTGGTAGATGAGGACCTCCACACGAGCGGGGTCGTACCCCAGCATCCGCGCGACCACCTGGTACCACCCACGCACGCCGTGGTGATCCGCTCCGAGGACGTAGATCGCCCGATCGAACCCGCGCTCGAGCTTGCTGCGCAGGTAGGCGATGTCGGCCGCCTCGTACGTCGGTCGGCCTCCGCGCTCGCGGGAGCGAACGAGGACGCGGTCCTTCTCGTCGCCGAACGCCGTCGACCGTACCCAGACCGCGCCGTCCGCCTCGTACGTCTCGAGCGCAGGCATGATCGCCGGCAGCTCGCCCTCGAGCTCGCTCTGGCGTGCCCAGCTGTCGAAGTGGATGCGAAACCGCTCGAGGGTCACCTGGATCTCGTGCAGCATGTGCGGCACCGGGTCGCCCTCGAGCTTCGCGAGCTCGAGGATGTAGTCGCCGCGGTACCCGTCAGGCGGCGGCTCCTCCCCGCGGCGCACCGCGTCGACGGAGGCGCGGAAGCGCTCCATCTGCGTCCCCGCGTCGTTGTAGTAGTACTCGCGCGAGACCTCGTGTCCGGCGAACTCGAGCAGGCGGGCGATCGAGTCCCCGTATGCCGCGTTTCGCGCGTGCGCCACGTGAATCGGTCCCGTCGGATTCGCCGACACCATCTCGATCTGGATCCGCTCGCGCCGCGACCCAGACCCGGAGCCGTAGTCGCCGCCCGCCTCCAGGATGTCGGCGAGCGCCCGGGCGTACCACTCCGGGCTCAGCCAGACGTTCACGAACCCTGGGCCCGCCGCCTCCGCGCGCTCGACCGTATCGATCCCGGACGCGGCCTCGGCGATCGCCGCGGCCACCTCGCGCGGCGGACGTTTACGCTCCGGGGCGACGCGAAGCGCGACGTTGGTCGCGTAGTCGCCGTGGTCGGCATCATTCGGCCGCTCGAGCTCAACGGGGGCTCCGGCGGCGTCAGAGAGCGCGGCGGCGAGCTGCTCGATCGCCTTGGCAGGCATCGTCTAGGATCGTAGTTCCGTGGACGATGACGACGCTCGCGATCGCCAGCTGAACATCCATCTCGATCCCGAGCACCTGGCCGGCGTCTATGCGAACTTCGCCAACGTCAGCTTCTCCGCGTACGAGTTCACGGTGACGTTCGCGCGCATCGACCACGAAGTCGAGGAGGGCGACGTCCCCGGCGTCGTCGTCGCGCGCGTGAACATGTCGAGCCGGTTCATGAGGGAGCTCCTCGACGCGATGCAGGACTCGTGGTCGAAGTGGCAGACGACGGAGGGGATCAGGAACCTCCCCGAGGTTCCGGGCGAGCGCCGCGACGATCGCGACGAGGAGGACTAGCCTCGGCCGCCGCGCTCAGGGGCGCCGCGTGCGCGGTGCGTCGAGCCGGCGTCTCGTCCAGCGAACCTCGCGCGAAACTCTCCGCCATCGCGATTCGCTGGCTCAGCGTCGGATGCGTCGCGAACAGGACGTAGGCCCATGTGGGGGGGCTCGGTTGCGCGAGGCTCGTCGCCGAGAAGCGCTTGAACAGCTCCCGCGCTGAGGTCGGGTCGCGGGTCGCTTGGAGCGCGACCCAGTCGGCCTCGGCCTCGTAGCGACGAGAGACCACGTTCACGAGTGGTGTCGCCGCAAGCCCGAGCACGACGAGGACGAGGAGTCCGAACGGGAGGACGCCCGGGTCGCCGAGGCCGCCGCGCCGACGGGTGACAGCCGCTATCACGAACAGCGCCGGCACGACGATCAGGCCGACCCACGCCAGGCCCTTCCACAGGTGGCCGCGCACGATGTGGCCGAACTCATGCGCCAGCACGACCCGCACCTCGCCGCGGCTGAAACGGCCGTCCAGGAGGGTGTTCCAGAGCACGATCCGCTCGGTTGGCCCCAGCCCGAGGGCGGCGGCGTTGGCCTGTTTCGTCAGGTCGCCGACCTCCTGCACCTCCACGGCGGTCCCTGTCGCGCCGAGCTGCGTGGCGAGGGCGTGCGCGTCGTGGCGAAGCTGCGGCCTGCGCAGCGGATGCGAGTCGAGCGTGACGAGCATGCCGTAGAGGGTCGCGAAGGCGACGCTGACGGCGATCACGATCGGGGCAGCGGCGAGCCACCAGCGGCGCGGGAACCGACCAGCGAGCGCCATCACGACGACGATCGTCAAGAACACGGACACCGCCTCGAGCAGCAGCTCGGCCCACGGTGCCACGAGCCACTCGAGCCAGCTCCCGCGCGTGAGCCCGTGCCGGCGCCTCCACCAGCGGGCCGCAACCTCGAACGGCAGGTTCACGAACCAGAGGACGGTGAGCGTGAGCATTCCAACCACGACGCCCGAGCCGATCCGACCGAGCCCGAGCGAGCGCGCGATCCGTGGTGCACGCAGCGCGAGCACCACGAGCGCGGCGAGGACGGCCATCGTCGAGAACACCCAGTCGATGCGCAGGAAGCGCTCGTAGCTCGCGGCCTCGCGGAGCTGAGCGTCGCTGAAGATGCTGGTGACATCGAGCTTCGGAAGCTCGAGATCACTCGGAACGCGCGTCCTCCAGAGGAATGCCGCCGCAACCAGCCAGCCCGTCGCGAAGAGCGCGACGAGGGCGATCCGCAGGGCGAGCGCGAGCCGCGCCTTGCCCGCGCGAGAATGCCGCTGCATGCGCATTGCGGTCGTCTCCGACATCCACGCGAACCTACACGCGCTCGAGACGGTGCTCGCGGCGCTCGAGGAGGAGCGACCGGATGAGCTCTGGTCGCTTGGCGACGTGGTTGGCTACGGGCCGCACCCGAACGAGTGTTGCCGCCGAATCCGCGAACGCGCCGCCGTCGCGCTCGTCGGCAACCACGATCTTGTCGCGCTGGGCGACGTCGACGTCGCGGAGTTCAACCCCGAGGCCGGCCGCGCTGCGGAGTGGACGCGCGACGAGCTCGACGATGAGTCGCGCGCCTACCTGCGTGGCCTGCGGCCGAGCGAGACGGTTGGCCAGGTCGAGCTCTACCATGGCAGCCCGCGCGACCCTGTCTGGGACTACGTCCTGGACGGCAATGCCATCGAAGCCTCGTTCGCGCTGACGCGCGCCCCGTTCGTCCTCGTCGGGCACAGCCACGTGCCGATCGTCGGCCGGCTCGCCGACGCTCGTCTCGAC
>JALZFG010000018.1 GCA_030861645.1 Actinomycetota bacterium | reverse complement strand
TCCCAGGCTGGCGCGGAAGGCCGGCTGTGATCACGATCACGTCGGAGCCCGCCGTCTCGTCGTAGCCGTTCGTTCCGACGATGGACGCCTCGAAGCCGAGGATCGGCGCCATCTGGTTGATGTCGAGCGCTTTCCCCTGCGGCAGCCCTTCCTTGATGTCGACGAGCACGGCGTCGGCGTAATCGCGTCGCGCGAGCTCCTGCGCGCAGGTCGCACCGACGTTCCCGGCGCCCACGATCGTGACCTTTCGCCGCGTTGCGTAGGGGCGGAACTCGTGCCGGCCGAGCTCGAGCGACATCAGACGGTGACGCTCAGCTTCCCGACGATCGCGTCCGCAACGTCGCTCGTGCCGACCGCCGTCGGGTCGTCGCGCGTGGGCTTCATGTCGTAGGTGACGCTGCGGCCCTCGGCGATCACGTCGGCGATCGCGCCCTCCAGCCGATCGGCCGCTTCCCTCTCGTCGAGGTGGCGAAGCATGAGCACGCCCGAGAGCATCATCGCCATCGGGTTCACCTTGTTCTGCCCCGCGTACTTGGGCGCCGACCCGTGCGTCGGCTCGAAGATCGCGGTGCCCTCACCGAAGTTCGCGCCGGGGGCGAGGCCGAGGCCGCCGACCATCCCCGCACACAGGTCGGAGACGATGTCCCCGTACAGGTTCGGGAGCACGAGCACGTCGTACTCGTCAGGGCGCTGCACGAGCTGCATGCACATGTTGTCGACGATGCGGTCGTCGAACTCGATGTCCGGGTTCTCCGCCGCTACCTCGCGCGCGACGCGCAGGTAGAGCCCGTCGGTGAACTTCATGATGTTCGCCTTGTGCACCGCCGTCACCTTGCGGCGGCCCTCACGACGCGCATAGTCGAAGGCGAACTGGACGATGCGCCGCGTGCCGGAGACCGAGATCGGCTTGATCGAGAGACCCGAGTCGTGGCGAAGCGGGGTTTCGGCTGCCGTCTCGATCCACTCGATCAGCTCCCGAGCGTCCCGCGAGCCTTCCTCGAACTCGATCCCGGCGTAGAGGTCCTCGGTCGCCTCGCGGACGACCACGACGTCGACGTCCTCGAAGCGAGTGCGGACGCCGGGAAACGTCTTGCACGGCCGGACCTGGCCGTAGAGACCAAGGTTCTTCCTGAGGGCGACGTTGACCGAGCGGAAGCCGCCGCCGACGGGCGTCGTGATTGGCCCCTTCAGGGCCACCCCAGTCTCGCGAATCGCGTCGAGGACGTCGTTCGGGAGCGGGTTGCCGCCGTGCTGGTCCATCACGTCGGCGCCGGCCTCACGGACGTCCCACTCGAACTCAATGCCGGTCGCGTCGAGCACGCGGCGTGTCGCCTCGGTGAGCTCCGGCCCCGTTCCATCGCCGGGGATGAGGACGACCCGGTGCCCCATCGGCGCCGACTCTACCGAGCCTGCCCGTCGCGGGCGGTGGGGTAGGCTTGCGGCGATGAACGAGTTCAGGCCGGGGCTCGAGGGCGTCGTCGCCTTGGAGACGCACATCGCGGAGCCGGATCGCGAGGGCGGCGCACTTCGGTACCGCGGCGTCGACATCGAGGAGCTCGTCGGACGCGTCCCGTACGAGAAGGTCTGGGGTCTGCTCGTCGACGAGAGTCTCGAGCCCGGGATGCCCGAGCCCGACGAGTTCGTGCTCGAGAACGTCACAGGAAACGCGCCCTCTGACCTCCAGTCGGCGACCGCGCGCCTGTCGGCACAGTGGGGCCTGCGCAAGCTCGTGGACATCGACGACCTGCAGGCGCGGGACGACCTCGCCCGTCTCTCGGCGACGATGATGTCGATCGTGGCGCAGTCGGCCCGGGGGCCAGGGATGGAGCCCGTGCCGGACGACGTCGTCGCTCAGGGGGAGACGGCCGCCGAGAAGTTCCTGCTCCGCTGGCGCGGCGACGCCGACCCGCGGCACGTGAAGGCGATCGATACGTACTGGATCTGCACGGCCGAACACGGCCTGAACGCCTCGACCTTCACGGCGCGAATCGTCGCCTCGACGGGCGCAGACTGCGCTGCCGCGATGTCGTCCGCCGTCGGGGCGCTCTCGGGGCCGCTGCACGGCGGCGCCCCCGCCCGCGTGCTCCCGATGCTCGACGAGGTGGCGGCGATGGGCGACTCCGAGCGGTACGTGCACGACCTGCTCGACCGCAACGAGAGAATCATGGGGTTCGGCCACCGCGTCTACAGAGCCGAGGATCCGCGTGCGCGCCTCCTCCGCCAGACGGCGCGCGAGCTCGGCTCGCCGCGCGTCGAGGTCGCGGAGGAGCTCGAGCGCGTCGCCCTCGAGGAGCTGAGCAGGCGACATCCGGAACGCGTGCTCGCGACCAACGTCGAGTTCTGGTCCGCGGTCGTCCTCGACGTCGCGCAGATCCCGCCCGCGCTGACGCCCGCGATGTTCGCCTGTGCGCGCGTCGCCGGCTGGTCGGCGCACATCCTCGAGGAGAAGCGAACCGGGAAGCTGATTCGGCCTTCGGCGCGCTACGTCGGCCCTCCCAGCCGGCCGCTTTCCGAGGTCGGCGGCGCCCCGGTCGTCACTTGACACTCGCCGAAGCGGCGGCTCAGGCGGACGAACTCGCGCAACGAGGCGCGGAACGCGAGCTCGCCGAGCTGCGCGCCCAGTGGGCGGACGAGATCGAGGCCGCCGCCCGCAGCCAGAGCTACCAGGAGCGCGCGGTCGCGTACCGGGCGATCGGGCAGTTCCGCTTCCGGCAGAAGCTCGAGCTGCTCCGGCGCGGGCTCGACGACGAGAGCCCGGCGTGCCGCGGCTCCGCGCTCCTCTCGCTCGAGCGCCTCTCGCGCGACCACCCGGGGCTCGTGAACCGGGTGCGGCCGCTCCTGCACGAGCTCGCGAACGACGACGGCAACGGCGCCGTGCGGCGGCTCGCGATGGTGTGCCTCCGCAACGGGCCGGCGAACCGCGACACGATCGTGCTGCTCCAGGGGCTCGCGCAGGACGACGAGGCGGACAAAGACC
>JALZFG010000269.1 GCA_030861645.1 Actinomycetota bacterium | reverse complement strand
TGTCGTCGCGATGGGCGCCCGGCCCATCGCGCTCCTCGATGGTCTCCGCTTCGGCGCGTCCGACTGGAGCTTCGACCGGGCCGTCGCCGGCATCGGCCACTACGCGAATTCCGCCGGGATCGCGACGGTCGGCGGCGACACGTTCTTTGACGGCGCGTACGCGGACACCTGCCTCGTGAATGCGATGTGCGTCGGCGTCTTGCCAACCGAGCGCGTCACCCGCGCTGGTGCCCGCACGCCCGGAAGCCTCGTCGTCCTCTTCGGCGCGACCACCGGACGCGACGGCATCGGCGGCGCGAGCGTCCTCGCGAGTCAGGAGCTCGAGCTCGGCGAGCGCGAGGACGAGAAGCGCCCGTCCGTGCAGATCGGCGATCCGTTCACCGGCAAGAAGCTGATCGAAGCGAGCCTCGAGCTCGTCGAGCGCGGGCTCGTCGAGTCGCTGCAGGACCTCGGCGCGGCGGGTCTCGCCTCCTCGCTGTCGGAGATGGCGCGCGCCGGTGCAGGAATCGACGTCCACCTCGACCGTGTCCCCCTGCGCGAGGAAGAGATGGAGCCGTGGGAGATCGCCATCTCCGAGAGCCAGGAGCGGATGGCGGCGGCTGTGCGACCGGACGCGCTCGGGGCCGTCGAGGAGGTCTGCCGGCGGTGGGAGCTCGTGTTCGCGGTCATCGGCGAGGTCACGGACCGCGGCCACCTGCGCGCGCTGCACCAGGGCGAGGTTCTCGCCGACATCCCGACCGCGCTCTTGACCGACGAGGCCCCGCGCTACCGAATCGAGATTCGGCCGCGCGCCGAGCCCGCTCCCGCCGCCGCGCTCGAGCGTCCGACGGACGAGGACGCGCTCCTGACGCTGCTCGCGTCGCCGAACGTCCGCAGCCGCGCGTGGATCTATCACCGGTACGACCATCTCGTCGGCTCCCGGACCGTCCGGCGCCCGGGGCTCGACGCCGCCGTCCTCCGTCTTCGCCCGTCGCTGCGCGGGCTCGCCGTGTCGCTCGACGCGTCGGGCCGGATCTGCGCCCTCGACCCGCACACGGGCGGCGCCGCCGCCGTTGCCGAAGCGGCGCGGAACGTCGCCTGCGCGGGTGGCAGGCCGCTCGCGCTCACCGACTGCCTCAACTTCGGCAACCCCGAGAAGCCGGAGGTCGCATGGCAGCTCGCGGAGGCGATCGACGGCATCGCGGCTGCATGCCGCGCGCTCGACCTCCCGGTCGTCTCCGGCAACGTCTCGCTGTACAACGAGACGGGTGGGCGGGCGGTCGATCCGACCCCCGTGGTCGGGTGCGTCGGCCTCGTGGCGGACGTCCGCGCGGTTCCTAGGACGTGGCGGGAACGCGACGTCGTCCTGCTTGCCGGAGCGCCGGCGCTCTCGCTCGACGGCTCCGAGTACCAGGCGCTCTACGGCGCCGTCGGCGGGCGACCCGCGCGACTTGACCTCCGCGCCGAGTCCGCGCTCGTCGATTTCCTCTGGCGGAGCTCGCCGCTCCTGACGCTCGCCCACGACGCCTCCGAGGGCGGGCTCGCGCTCTGTTGCGCCGAGGCGGCGATCGTGAGCGGCGCCGGCGCTCGCCTCGATCTGCCGGACGATCCGGTCGCGCTCTTCGGCGAGGGAGGTGGCCAGGCCGTCATCGCCTGCCGCCCCGAGGACGTCGAGCGCCTGCCACCGCTCGTGCCGCTTCGCCGGGTCGGAACGGTCGGCGGAGACCGGCTCGCCGGCCTCCCTGTTGCCGAGCTGGCCGAGGCCTGGGCGCGTCACGCGTAGATGTGCGGCGTGTTCGGCATCCGCTCGCGCTCGCGCGACGTCGCGCGCCTCACCTACTTCGGTCTCTTCGCGCTGCAGCATCGCGGGCAGGAGTCAGCGGGAATCGCCGTCGCCGACGACAGCAGGCTGACGGCGCTCCGCGAACTCGGCCTGGTCACGCAGGTCTTCGACGAGCGGAAGCTGCGCGGGCTGCGCGGGACGCTCGCGATCGGGCACACGCGCTACTCGACGACGGGATCGACGCAGTGGTCGAATGCCCAGCCGCTCGTGCAAACGGGGACGGCGCGAACGGTCGCGGTCGCGCACAACGGCAACGTCACGAACGCCTGCGAGCTGCGCGCGGAGCTGCGCGACCGAGGAACCCGCCTCGACACGACGTCCGACACCGAGGCCGTCGCCGCGCTCATTGCGAACGACCCGGCTCCGCTCGCCGAGGCCGCCGCGGCCGCGATGGAACGGCTCGAGGGCGCCTACTCGGTCGCGGCGCTCGCCGAGGGCACGCTGCTCGCTCTACGCGATCCGCGCGGCTTTCGCCCGCTCTGCCTCGGGCGGCTGGGCGACGACTGGCTCGTCTCGTCCGAGACGTGCGCGCTCGACCTCGTGGGCGCCGACTTCGAGCGGGAGCTCGAGCCTGGTGAGCTCGTCATCGTGGACGAGGAGGGCTGTCA
>JALZFG010000251.1 GCA_030861645.1 Actinomycetota bacterium | reverse complement strand
GATGTAGATCGCCCGCAGCGACCTGAGCGCGTCCGCGCGCTGCGGCGCCATCCGGACCGGGTCCCACGCGAGCCATCGCTCCCACACCTCTGGGAGGAGTTCCGCGGTCACCGTGTCGAACGGGAGCCGAACAGCGCCGTCACCGTCGGCGGAGTAGCACGCCGCCATGCAGTAGGAGTTCACGAGGGCGGCGTCGTCCTCCTTCGAGAACGCCGGCCGGCTGCGGAAGTCGGTCCAGAAGCGCTCGTAGGAGCCGGCGTACTCGTCGCGCAGGGCGCGCGCGACGTGCGCGAACTCCGGCTGGTAGCAGAACTCGAACAGCGCGTCGCCCGCGTGCGTCGCGAGCCCCCCGAAGAGGTCGGGCCGGAGCATGGGCGTCACCATCGCGCCGTAGCCCCCGCTCGACTTGCCCATAATGCCGCGACTCTCACGGCGCGCGAGCGTGCGGTAGCGGGCGTCGACCCACGGCACGACTTCGTCGCAGAGGTACGTGTGGTAGCGGCCC
Source organism: Actinomycetota bacterium (assembly GCA_030861645.1). GTDB lineage: Bacteria > Actinomycetota > Thermoleophilia > Gaiellales > Gaiellaceae > JALZFG01. Next base: position 9,336 of record JALZFG010000251.1, on the reverse strand, counting down.
GTGCCCGGGGAGTCCAGGAACTGGCTGCCCCCGAGCGAGGTCCAGCAGTCGACCCAGACGACGATGCACGCCGGCGCCTCGCCCGCGGCGAAGAGCGCGTCGGCGAGCTCGGGGAAGGTGCGGCGGAAAGCAATCCGATTCCGCCACATGTCGAGCTGCCCCGTCATCCCCTGAATGACGTAGATGCTCGGGTAGCGGCGGCCCGGCTCGTCGTCGTAGCCGGGCGGGACGTAGACCCAGAGCGGACGTGCATGCGGATCGCCGAGCGGGTTGCCCTTAAGGACGTCGCTTTCGAAGACGTGCTCGTCGAAGCGGCCGGCGGACTCGTACGACCAGGGCTCCACGGGGACCCCTAGTATCGCCGGCGGTGCAGGCGCTGCGGTACGTGGACGAGTGGGGCGGAGACGGCGTCGCCGTTGGCGTGGCCGCCTCGGACCGCGTCGTCGACTGGCACGGTGACGAGGGCCACGAGTTCGCCTGGGCGTCCGTGACGAAGGTCGTGACTGCGCTCGCCGCGCTGGTCGCCGCCGAGGAAGGGATCGTCGACCTGGACGAGCCGGCGGGCCCGCCCGGGTCGACCGTCCGGCACCTGCTCGCGCACGCCTCCGGGCTGCCTCTCGACGGGGAACGACCGATCGCCGCACCCGGCGAGCGGCGGATCTACTCGAACGCCGGCTTCGAGGTGCTCGCGCGGACGGTCGCGGAGAAGTCGGAGATGCCGTTCGTCGAGTACCTCTCGCAGGCGATCCTCGATCCGCTCGAGTTCGCCGGTGAGCTCCGCGGCTCCCCGGCGTCGGGCCTCTACGGCACGCTGCTCGACCTGCTCGAGCTCGGGCAGGAGCTCCTGCGCCCAACGCTCCTCACCGAGGAGACGCTCGCCGAGGCGACCACGGTCGCCTTTCCCGGGCTCGCGGGCGTTCTGCCCGGCTTCGGCAGGATGGAGCCGAACGACTGGGGCCTCGGCTTCGAGCTCCGCGACGAGAAGGCGCCGCACTGGACCGGCGCTCGCAACTCGCCGCGGACGTTCGGCCATTTCGGACGGAGCGGCACGTTTCTGTGGGTCGACCCCGAGGCGAACCTCGCCTGCGGCTGCCTGGGCACGCGCGAGTTCGGCGACTGGGCGAAGGAGGCGTGGCCGGCGCTGTCGGACCCCGTCCTCGCCGAGGCGCGCGGAGACGACTAGATGGTTGATCGGAAATTGGAGTGCCGCTCGGGGGCGGTACCGGCCAAGCCGGGGCGCCGAGGTCGCTCGCAGCGCACGTAGGCCTGGGCAAGAGTGAACTCGACGATCCGTCGCCGCGCCGGGGCCGTCATCCGGGCCCGCTCGAATTTCCGATCGACCGTCTAGGGCGTAAGCAACGAGGCGAGCTCGCTCGGCCGCTGGAGCGCGAGCAGGTGTCGGCCGTGGGCGACCACGTGGAACTCGCCGCCGGGGAGGCGCGCGGCGATCGCGCGCATGTGCTCCGGCGTCGCGACGGAATCGAGCTCGGCTGCGATGACCCGCGTCGGCGCGGCGACGTGCTCGAGCCGATCGAGCACGTCGAAGACCGCGATCGCCCGGAACGCCGTCGTCCACGTCGGGAGCGGGATCGTCCGGAGACACTCGCGGGCGTACGTCACCGGCCAGCCGCCCTCGGCGACGACGTCCGGGCCGAACCAGCGCGCCAGCGCAGGCTCGACCTGGCTCTCGAGCCCAACGCGCTCGGCCGTCGCGGCGAGGTCGGCGAACGGCGGAAACGGGGAGGCGCGGGTCGACACGAGCGCGAGGCCGGCGAGGCGTTGCGGGTACGTCAGGGCGAACTGCTCGGCGACGGTCCCACCGTACGAGAGCCCGGCGACGCGGGCGGAGGGGAGCTCGAGCGCGTCGAGGAGGTCGGCGAGGTCGGCGGCGAGCACCGCGGGCGTCGGCGCTCCGGGTGCGCCCCTCGCTGCGCCGTGGCCGCGGAGGTCGTAGGCGATCGTCCGGATGGCCGCCGGCAGAGCCGCGACGACGAGCGTCCACATGCGCCAGTCGAACGAGACGCCGTGGACGAGGAGGAGCGGCACGCCGCTCCCGCCCGAGTCGACGACGACGGTCTCGTGGTCGCCGAGGTCAACCGGCCGCGGGGTCGAAGCCGTCGCCCTTCCATCCACGAGCAGCCCGAGCTACTCGTCGTCAGCGAAGAGCGGGCGGATGAAGTCGTCGAAGGTCTGCTGGTCGCAGCTCGCAACCGTGACGGGCGTGAGCGCGCGCACGGTCGCGGTGCGCGGGATGTGCATCGCGAGCGCGACCTCCCCGAAGTAGTCGCCCGGGCGAAGGACGGCGCGCGGGCCGAGGCCGCCCTGCTTGCTGACGGCGAGGATTCCCGCCAGAACGATGTAGAACCGGTCGCCCTCGGTTCCCTCGATCACGGGAGCCTCGCCGGCCCGAACCTCCTCGCGCCGCATGCGCTGCGCGAGCTTGTGCAGCCGCTCGCCGGGAAGGACGGCGAGGAGCTGAATCTGCGAGAGCTCGTGCGCCGTCGCCGAGGCGCGCGGGCTCAATCGTCCTCGCTCTCTTCGATCGCCTCGTTCGGCTTCTGGATCCGGCGCGGGTCCTCGTGAGCGGGCCCGCGCATCGCCTCCTCCTCCTGCTGCCGCTCGGTCGGCGCCTGCTCGAGCTCCTCCTCGGACGGTCTCGGCTGGTCGAACATCCCGCGACTATTGTTGCTGGCCGTGAGCTCGCTCGTCGGGTGGACCTACTGCCCTCGCTGCAGGACGAAGCTCGAGCGCGGGGACGGCAGCGTCCACTGTCCCGCGTGCGGCTTTCGCGACTACGCGGCGTCGCTGCCGACCGCCTGCGCGCTCTGCGTCGATCGCGAGGGGCGGATCCTGCTCGCTCGGCGGGCGAGCAGCCTCTTCCACGGCGCCTGGGATCTCCCCGGCGGATTCCTCGAGGAGGGTGAGCACCCGCTCGACGGGATCCGCCGCGAGGTGCGCGAGGAAACCGGCCTCGCCGTCGAGCCCGAGGAGTTCGTCGGCGTCTGGATGGACCGGTACGGCGACGACGACTCGGCGCCGGCGACGCTGAACCTCTACTGGACGGCGCGGGTCATCGGCGGGGACGCCGAGGCGGCCGACGACGTCTCCGAGCTGCGCTGGTTCTCCCCCGAGGAGCTTCCAGCGCGTGGCGCGTTCGCCTTCCACGTCGCGGACGTCGTCTCGGCCTGGCGCGCGCGGAGCGCGCGCGCGTAGCGCTCGAGGCTGGGCCGCCTGCGGCTAGAGCCCGCGAGGAGGGCGCGGGGGGACGCGCGGAGCGCCTATCCAGCGCCGTTCGTCAATCCGAGCGATCGCTCGAGCATCTGCTTCGGCTGGGCACCGATCGCGGCGTGCGCGGGCTCGCCGTTCTTGAAGAGGAGGATCGTCGGAATGGACGTGATGCCGTAGCGCATCGCGAGGCCCTGCTCCTCGTCGATGTTCACCTTCACGAGCTTGAGCTCGTCGCCGCGCTCCTCGGCGATGCGGTCGAGCACCGGCGAGACGGCGTGGCACGGGCCACACCATTCCGCCCAGAAGTCGACGATCACCGGCTTCTCGCTCTGGAGCACTTCCTGCTCGAACGTGCTCTCGGTAACTGCGCTGCTCATGCTGATCCTTTCTGTTCGAGAATGGGGGTTCTACCGCCTATGAGAAACGGTAAAACCGGCGCTGGGATTCCCCGCTCTAGAATCGGCCCATGGCGCACACCTTCCGACCGTTCCCCGAGAAGCCCGATCACGCGGCGCTCGAGCGAGACATCCTCGATTGGTGGGAGCGAGAGCGGATCTTCGACCGGCTGCGCGAGCAAAACCGCGGGAACGAGCGCTGGAGCTTCATCGACGGCCCCGTGACCGCGAACAAGACGCTCGGCGTCCACACCGCTTGGGGGCGGACGCTGAAGGACGTCTTCCAGCGCTACAAAGCGATGCGCGGCTTCCACCAGCGCTACCAGAACGGATTCGACTGCCAGGGGCTCTGGATCGAGGTGGGGGTCGAGAGGCAGCTTGGCCTGAACTCGAAGCGGGAGATCGAGGAGTACGGGCTCGACCGGTTCGCGCGGAAGTGCCGCGAGCTCGTCGCCTGGTCCGCCGACGAGCTCACGCGCGGCTCGAAGCGCCTCGGCCAGTGGATGGACTGGGGCAACGACTACTTCACCTTCAGCGACACGAACATCGAGTACATCTGGAAATTCCTGAAGATCGTCGCCGAGCGGGGCTGGCTCTACCTCGGCCACCGCTCGACGGAGTGGTGCCCCCGCTGCGGCACATCGCTCTCGCAGCACGAGCTCTCCTACTCCGGCGTCTACCAGGATCGGACCGACCCCTCGCTGTTCGTCCGGTTCCCGCTCATGGACCGGCCGGGCGAGTCGCTCGTGGTCTGGACGACGACGCCCTGGACGCTCCCCGCGAACGTTGCGGCTGCCGTCCACCCAGAGGCGGAGTACGGGCGCACGGAGCTGGGCCACTGGTTCGCGGTCGCGCGCGAACCGGAGGAGACCTACGTCGAGCGTCGACCGGGCGCGGAGCTCGTCGACTGGCGCTACCACGGCCCGTTCGACACGCTCGGGCCCGGCGCCGCGGTCGAGCACCGGGTAATCCCGTGGGACGAGGTCACGCTCTCCGAGGGCACGGGCATCGTGCATATCGCACCGGGTGCCGGCCGTGAGGACTTCGAGCTCGCGCAGGCGCACGGACTTCCGGTGCTCGCGCCGGTCGACGAGAGCGGCAGGTTCCACCCCGAGTACGGCTGGCTGCACGGGCAGAGCACGCTCGAGTCCTCCGATCAGATCGTCGGCGATCTCAAGGAGCGCGGCCTGCTGCTCGAGGCCGGCCTCTACGAGCACCGCTACCCCCACTGCTGGCGCTGCGACACGCCGCTCATCTTCCGAATCGCCGACGACTGGTTCATCGCCGTCGACGAGGTGCGCCAGAAGCTCGTCGAGGCGAACGCCGCGGTCGACTGGACGCCGGCGTACTTCGGGAAGCGGATGGACGACTGGCTCCGCAACATGGGCGACTGGAACATCTCGCGTCGGCGCTACTTCGGCCTGCCACTGCCCTTCTACCCGTGCTCCTGCGGGCACCTCACGGTGATCGGATCGAAGGCGGAGCTCGCGGACAAGGCGACGGCCGGCATCGACCAGCTCGAGGAGCTTCACCGCCCGTGGGTGGACGACGTCCTCGTTCGCTGCGACGCCTGCGGAGACGAGGTCCGGCGAGTCGCGGAGGTCGGCGACGTGTGGCTCGACGCCGGCATCGTTCCCTTCTCGACCCTCGGCTGGGAGAACCCGCGCCGGATCGAGGGCGGGTATGCGACGGGCGCCTCCGGGGGACTCTCGGGGGCGGATTTGCCCGACCACGCCTATTGGGAGCAGTGGTTCCCGGCGGACTGGGTGTCCGAGATGCGCGAGCAGATCCGGCTTTGGTTCTACTCCCAGCTCTTCATGGCGGTCGCCCTCGTCGGTCGGGCCCCGTTCAAGACCGTGCTCGGCTACGAGAAGATGCTCGACGAGCACGGCCGTGAGATGCACGGGTCGTGGGGGAACGTCATCCTCGCCGAGGACGCGTTCGAGCAGATGGGCGCAGACGTCATGCGGTGGCAGTACTGCCAGCAGCCGCCGGACCGCAACCTCCTCTTCGGCTACGGGCCGGCACACGAGATCAAGCGCAAGCTGCTGACGCTCTGGAACTCGGTGAGGTTTCTCGCCGACTACGGCAACATCGAGGGCTTCGAGCCCCGCTACGGGGACCTCGCTGGAGGACCTCCTGATGCCAGCCTCCGCGGGCTCGACCGCTGGTTGCTCGCGCGGACGCAGAAGCTCGTCGAGGACGGCAGCCGTGGCCTCGACGACCAGCTGACGTACCGGGTGATCGAGGCGTTCGAGGGGTTCCTCGACGATCTCTCGAACTGGTACATCCGCCGCTCCCGACCGCGCTTCTGGCGTGGCTACGACGACGGCGCGTTCCGGACGCTCTGGTTCGCGCTCGTCCAGTCGCTGCGCACGATCGCTCCCGTGGTGCCGTTCCTCGCCGAGTACGTCTGGCAGAAGCTGGTAGCCGAGGCGTGCGACGACGCTCCGAGCTCCGTGTTCCTCGCGGGCTGGCCGCAGCCGGTCGACGAGCTCCGCGACGAGCGCGTCCTCGCCGAGATGGCTGAGGTCCGGCGCGTCGTCGACCTCGGCCGTCAGGCGAGGGCGACGTCGGGGATCAAGCTGCGCCAGCCGCTCCGCCGCCTCGTCGTCGAAGGCGCCGACGGGGCCTCGCGCTACGCGGACGAGATCGGAAACGAGCTGCGCGTGAAGGAGGTCGCGTTCGGCGAGGTCGACGGGACCCGCCTAACGGTCAAGCCGAACCTGCCCGTGCTCGGGCCGAAACTCGGGAAGGAGCTCGGCGCGGTGCGCGCGGCGCTTGCTGCGGGGGCGTTCGAGGAGCTGCCGGGTGGCCGGTTCCGCGCGGCCGGGCACGAGCTCGCGGCGGACGAGGTGCTCGTCGAACGCTCCGGGAAGCCCGGCTGGGCGGTTGCCGCCGACGCCCGGCTGACCGTCGCGCTCGACCTCGAGCTCGACGACGAGCTGCGGCTCGAGGGCCGCGTGCTCGACCTGATCCACAGCCTCAACACGATGCGCAAGCAGGTCGGCCTCGAGCTGACCGACCGCATCGTCGTCACGCTGCCGCGATCCGAGACGGACCTCCTGCGCTACGAGGACTGGATCAAGGACGAGGTGCTGGCGGTGCGCATCGAGGTCGACTCGATCGAGTCGCCGCAGATCGCACGGGCGTAGCTGAGCCGCGGGTCGAGCTACTGCGTTGCAGCGAGCTCGAGCTCGCGGCGAAGCCCGACCGGGAGCCGGAAGACGACGTCCTCCTCGGCGTCGAGCTGGTACGCGCGGATGTCCGTCACCCCGCGTTCGCGGAACCAGTCGCAGAGGCGCACCACCAGGCGTTCGGGCGCCGACGCGCCGGACGTCACGCCAACGGTCTCGACGCCCTCGAACCAGCGCTCGTCGATCTCGGTCTCGTCCTCGATCAGGTGGGACGCGACTCCTCCGGCACGGGCGACCTCGACGAGCCGGTTCGAATTCGAGCTGTTCTTGGAGCCGATGACGAGCAGCAGATCGACGCGCTCGAGCATCTCCTTGACGGCCCACTGCCGGTTCGAGGTCGCGTAGCAGATGTCTTCCTTCTTCGGCGCGTGAATATGCGGGAAACGGCGCCGAAGCGTGGCGATGATTCCTGCCGTCTCATCGACTGAGAGCGTCGTCTGCGTGATGTAGGCGAGCTTTGCGTCGGCGGGCAGCTCCAGCGACTCGGCGTCGTCGAGCGATTCCACGAGGACGATCGCCTCGGGTGCTTCGCCCATCGTCCCCTCGACCTCCTCGTGGCCGGAGTGGCCGATCAAGACGATGGTGTAGCCCTCGGCGGCGTAGCGGCTCGCCTGCGCGTGCACCTTCGTCACGAGCGGGCAGGTGGCGTCGATCGTCCTCAGCCCGCGCCGGCGCGAGTTCTCGTGAACCGACGGCGCGACGCCGTGCGCCGAGAAGACGACGGTCTCGCCCTGTGGAACATCCTCCTCGGTGTCGACGAAGATCGCGCCGCGCGCCTCGAGCTCCCGCACGACGTGGATGTTGTGGACGATCTGCTTCCGGACGTAGACGGGCGCGCCGTGGAGCTCGAGGGCGCGCTCCACCGTCTCCACGGCCCGCTCCACGCCCGCGCAGTACCCGCGCGGGGCGGCCAGGAGAACGCGCTCGACCACCTCCGCATCGTATCCGGCGAACGACGCGGCGGCCGCGGTCTGTTCGCCCCTATCATCCTCGGCCAGTGAAGCTGCAGAAGCCCATCTCGGAGCGGGAGCTCGAGGCTGTCGCCGAGATGTCGCGTGCGCTCGCGGGGGCGCGGGAGCCCGAGACAATCGCCCGCACCCTGATCGAGCACGTCACGGCGACGGTCGGGGTCGGGTTCGCAGGGCTCGTCGTGCTCGAGGCCGCTGGGACCGCGCGCGGCCTGCTCGCGCTGCGCGACGGCGACGAGCTGGAGTGGTGGCGGGAGCTTCGGCTCGACCTGCAGCGCGAGCCGTCGGGAATCGCCACCGCCGCCAGGGAACGCGTTCCCGTTCCTGTCCCGGTCGTCGAGATGTCGCCGGTGATCAACCCCGCGCTCGCCGAGGCGGTCGGCGCGCGGAGCGCGGCCTTCGTGCCGATGTTCTCCGGTGAGCGCGTCCTCGGCGTGCTCGCCTTGGCGGCGACGGACGAGCACCGGGAGTTTCCTCCCGGCGAGCTCGCGCTCCTGCAGGCTCTTGCGGCGGAGGCCGGGCTCGCGCTCGAGCGGAGCGAGAGCGAAGCCGCGCTGGGCGAGGCGCTGAAACAGCAGGAGTCGCTGCTCAAGGCAGCCCAGGCCGTCACCAGCGAGCTCCGCCTCGAGACGGTTCTCCAGCGGCTCGTCGCCGAGCTGACGCAGCTCCTGAGCTCGGACGCCGCCGACTGCTACCTGCTCGACGCCGAGCACGATGTCCTGCGCTGTGCGGCGGTCCACGGGCTCGACCGGCGGCTGGTCGGCTGGGCGGCTCCCGCAACGCGCGGACTTGCAGGGCAGGCGCTGCGAAGCGGCCGCGCGATCCTCTCCGAGGAGTACGAGCACCTGCGCTTCGAGGTTCCTCACCCGGCATACGAAGGGTTCGCGCGGGCGATCGTCGCCCCGATGGTCTGGGCGGGGGAGACCCGCGGCATCATCGGCGTCGGCACGAGGGACGCCGAGCGGGTGTACCGGAGGCGAGACGTGGAGGCGGTCGAGGTCTTCGCGAGCCTGGCCGGCCTTGCGCTCCGCAACGCCGAGAGCTTCGAGCAGAGCGCGCGGCAGGCGCGGATCGAGCGCGGCTTCTACCGCATCGCGGCGGTGCTGAGCGAGCCGCTCTCGCGCGAGGAGACCCTCGCCGCGATCGCCCAGGCGGCGACGGACGCGCTCGGCGGCTCGTTCGCCGCGGTGCTCGCCCCGCACCGCGACGTGCTGCGGGTGTCCGGGTCGTTCGCCCTCCCGCCCGCGCTGAGCGAGGCGCTGGCGGACGGGTTGCCCGAAGCCGCGGCCGTCCTCGCTTCGTGCGCGGACGAGCGACGGATCCTCTCGGCCCCGATGGTCGCCGACGACGATCGCTTCGGCGAGGAGTGGCGCCGCGCAGCGGCGGGGCAGTTTGCGTCGCTGCTCGCGCTTCCGCTCGAGTACCGCGAGGCCGGCGGGCTCGTGGTCGTGTTCTTCCGCGAGGAGCGCAGCTTCACGGACGACGACCTCGAGCTCGCCAGACACGTCTCGCAGGCCGCGCGCGGGGCGCTCGAGCGGAGCGAGCTCT